>DATLLM010000394.1:0-9166 GCA_035537855.1 Chloroflexota bacterium
GGTGCCGACGGTGACCCCCCGCTTCTGAACCGTTTCGCGACCCGACCGCTACTTCTCGTACACCGCTGGCGCAAGCGGGCCCGGCGACGCCCTCAGCCGGCCTCGCGCAGCCGGCGCTGCAGGTCGCGCTCGGCGGCGACGCGGGCCGCCGCGTCCGCGCGCAGGGCCGCCGGCACGAAGCGGGGCAGCAGCCGGTCGTAGAGCCAGCGCCAGAGCAGGTAGCCGGCCCAGGCGAAGACGGCGTTCGCGCCCAGGGCGACGAAGCTGTCCAGGCGCACGAGCAGGGCCGCGGCGGCGGTCAGCAGGTAGAAGAGCAGCACCTCGGGGAGGATGCCGATGTCCACCGGGTGGCGCTCCAGCTCGTCCCGGTGGCGCGCGCGGCGCCAGCGGTAGACGAGGGCGACGAGCACCCCGATGGCCAGCAGGGCGAGCGGCCAGAACGCGACCAGCAGCACCGGCCACGGGCCGGCGCCGGCCGCCGCGTCCGCCCCCAGCGTGCCCTCGACCCCCGGGGTGGGCGCGGCCAGGTCGAGCGTCGCGGTGGGCGCCGGCGCCGGCGCCGGCGCGACGGGTGGCCCGCCGGCGCCCGGCCGGAGGAGGCGGAAGAGCAGGGCGGAGACCGGCAGGACGACGGCGTAGATCAGCCGGGGCAGCGCGAAGCTGACGGCGATGAGCAGGATGGGGAAGGCGTAGACGCCGAGGGCGGCGATCGCTCCGGCGAGCAGGCCGGGCCGCAGGGGGGCGCGGGCCGCCAGGTAGTCGGCGGCGTAGCGCGCCATCTCGCCCCGCTCCGCCCGCGCCGCCACCGCGTCCGGGCGCGCCGCCGGGTCGGCCACGGGGGCACTATAGCAGGCCGTTCGCCGGGCCCCGACCGGCGGCGCGGTGCGCTTGACGACCTGGACGTCCGGCCTATAATGACGGCACAAGTCGCGGCGCGTACCGTGCGGTAAGCGCCTGTCTTGCGTGAGGCACATCCAACCGAATACTGCGGCGACGATCAGGAGTAGTAGACCGCCGGGCCAGCAGAGAGCGCGCCAGTGGTGGGAGGCGTGCACCCGCGGCGGACGGCGCCACCGGCAGCGATCGACACGATCGGTGGCCAGGTACGCGCTCAGCCCGCCCCCCGGAGATCGAACTCGCCTGTGAGCCGGGCCGTCGAAGGTCGAACCGCTGCGCGTCCCCGTTCGGGGCGCCGGCCGGGCGGCCCTTGAGGCGGCCCCGGGGACGCACCGTTACGTGCGCTTGAGCGGGTTTCCGCCTGTCCGTCCTGACCGTGCGTCGGTGGGCGCACGGCGGGGCCAATCTGGGTGGTACCGCGGAGCCATAACGCCTCCGTCCCTCTTCTGGGACGGGGGCGTTTTGTGTTGTCCCCGACGGGGCCACGATCGTCGCCACGCCGGTCGCCGGGGGGGCAGGGGGCCGCAACGCGGGCCCGGCCTTCGAGGGACCGGGAAGAGAAGGGAGCCGGGTCGATGACGACCATCGAGCGAGAGCAAGAGCAAGAGCGGGAGCGGGAGCGGGAGCGGGAGCGGGGGCGGGGACGGGAGCAGCCGGCGTCTGGCGTCCCGGCCTACGACCGCGACCTGATCAGGGCGCTGGAATCCGGCTGGCAGCGGCGCTGGCAGGAGCAGGGGCTGTACCGCGGGCGCGAGGTCGGGGGCATGCCCAAGTACTACTGCCTGGACTTCTTCCCCTACCCCTCGGGGGACGGCCTCTCCGTCGGCCACTTCAAGAACTACGTCCCGACGGACACCCTGAGCCGCTACCTGCGCATGCGGGGGCACAACGTGCTGCACCCCATGGGCTGGGACGCCTTCGGCGAGCCGACCGAGCAGTTCGCGATCAATACGGGGATCAGCCCCCGGGCGGCGACGGACCGCAACAAGGCCAACTACAAGCGCCAGTTCGACCTGGTGGGGATCTCCTTCGACTGGGACCGGGAGATCGACTCGTCCCTGCCGGAGTACTACCGCTGGACGCAGTGGTTCTTCCAGCTGCTGTACCGCAAGGGCCTGGCCTACCGGGACACCCAGTGGCAGTGGTGGTGCCCCACCTGCCAGACCACCCTGTCCAACCAGGAGGCCCAGGACGGGGTCTGCTGGCGCGGGCACGGCGGCCTGACCAAGAAGCAGATCCCCGCCTGGTACTTCCGGATCACCGCCTACGCCGACCAGCTGCTGGACGGGCTGCGGGACATCGAGTGGCCCGAGCCGATCAAGCTGATGCAGACCAACTGGATCGGGCGCAGCGAGGGCACCGAGATCCGCTTCACCACCGCGCCCCGAGAGGAAGCAGGAGCAGGAGCAGGGGAAGGGACCGCCGGGCAGGCCCTGCCCGTCTTCACCACCCGGCCGGACACCGTCTTCGGGGTCACCTTCATGGTCGTCGCCCCGGAGCACCCCCTGGTGGACTCGCTGGTCACGGCCGACCGGCGCGACGAGGTCGCGGCCTACGTCGAGCGGGCCAAGGGCACCAGCGAGATCGACCGCCTGTCGACCGAGCGGGAGAAGACGGGCGTCTTCACCGGCAGCTACGCCGTGAATCCCCTGAACGGGGAGCGCGTCCAGCTGTGGGTCGCGGACTACGTCCTGGGCAGCTACGGCACCGGGGTGGTGATGGGCGTGCCCGGCCACGACACCCGGGACTTCGCCTTCGCCCGGAAGTACGGCATCCCCGTGAAGGTGGTCATCGCCCCGCCGCGGTGGCGGGACGGCCAGGCCCTGCCGGACGCCTACGTCGGCCCCGGCGAGATGGTCAATTCCGGTCGCTTCGACGGCGCGTTCACCGCCGGCGACTGGAAGAAGCTGACCCCCCTGGAGCGCCAGGAGGTGGCCCGGGTGTGGGGCCTGGACGTCGCCGCCACCGACGCCCGCGTGGCGGCGACGACGGCGGACGGCATCGCCGCCGTCAGCGATTGGGTGGAGCAGGAGGGCCTGGGCCGGCGCACGGTCAACTACCGCATGCGGGACTGGCTGATCTCCCGCCAGCGCTACTGGGGCGCGCCCATCCCCATCGTCTACTGCCCCCAGCACGGCGAGCAGCCGGTGCCGGAATCGGACCTGCCGGTGGTGCTGCCGGAGATGACCGATTTCGCCCCGGACGGGTCGGGGCATTCGCCCCTGGCCCGGGCGACGGAGTGGGTGCAGACCACCTGCCCCGTCTGCGGCGGCCCGGCCGAACGGGAGACGGACACCATGGGCGGCTTCGCCTGCTCGTCCTGGTACTTCCTGCGCTTCACCTCTCCGGAGTACGCCGCCGGGCCTTTCGACCCCGAGCGCATGCGCTACTGGATGCCCGTCGACCAGTACGTCGGCGGCGCCGAGCACGCCGTGCTGCACCTGCTGTACGCCCGCTTCTGGACGCGGGTGATGTACGACGCCGGGCTGGTGCCCTTCCAGGAGCCCTTCCAGCGCCTGCGCAATCAGGGGATGCTGGTGGTGCCGACCCCCCACCGGCGGGCGAGCCAGGAGAGCGCCACCGAGGAGTGGGTGCCGGTCACGCCGCAGGAGGCCGAACGCCTGCCGCCGGACGAGATCACCATGCGGGCGACCAAGATGTCCAAGTCCCTGCGCAACGTGATCACCCCGGACGAGACGGTGGCGCGCTTCGGCGCGGACGCCCTGCGCCTGTACGAGCTGTTCATGGCCCCCTTCGACCAGGAGGTGGCCTGGGACGAGAACGGGATCAACGGCACCTACCGCTTCCTGGGGCGGGTCTGGGAGCTGGTGCTGCGCACCCGGGAGGAGGCCGCGGGGGAGCGCTACGACGGGGCGGACGAGGCCCTGACCCGCCTGCGCCACAAGACGGTGGAGCGGGTCACGAACGACCTGGAGCGCTTCCGCTTCAATACCATGATCGCGGCGCTGATGGAGTTCGCCAACGCCCTGGGCGAGCGCTACCGCGAGGGGCGCTGGAAGTCGGCCGCGTTCCAGGAGTCCGTCGAGACCCTGGTCCGCCTGCTGGCCCCGGCCGCGCCGTTCGCCGCCGAGGGCCTGTGGCAGGCCACCGGGGGCTTCGGCCGGGCCGCCCCCCTGCCGCTCGTCGCCGGGCCCCCGGAGGCGCCGTTCGCCCCTCCCGGCAGCGTCCACGCCCAGCAGTGGCCCACCTGGGACCCGGCCCTGACCCGCGACGCCGTGGTGACCGTGGTCGTGCAGGTCAACGGCCGGGTGCGCGACCGGCTGGAGCTGCCGGTCGAGGCGACCGAGGAGGACGTGCGCCGGGAGGCCCTGAGCCGGCCCCGGATCAGGGAGCTGGTGGCCGACCCGGACGGGGCGAAGTACATCTACGTCAAGGGGCGGCTGCTGAACATCGTCCTCGGGCGTTAGCCCGGGACAAGCATTCGCAGCCGCCGCCACCGGACCAGATGCGCGGCCGTGCTCTACGGTGCGGCCGCACGACTCTGTGCGAGCGGGCGGAAGAGATGTGCGGCCGGCCCCGGGCGAGGCGCTGTTCTCTTATGCGCGGGCGCGTCCGTGGCCGGCCCGCGCCACGCCGCGCAGTGCGGCTCGATCGGTCGCCCCCGAATCCGGGCAGGCGAGGCGCCCCGGGGCGAGCGCGCCTTCCCGGCTCCGCCCACGCCTTCCCGGGAGTGGACCGTGTGGCCGTGCGCGGCGGGAGGGCTGCCCCCGACGGACCTGCCCGCGCAAGAAGCTCAACCGCCCGCTCCGGAAATGCGCCCCCTTCTCGCGCCCGCGCAAGAAGCTCAACCGCCCGCTCCGGTACGGCGCCCCCTTCTTTCCGTTCTTCTTCTGGTTCTCTAGACGGCGACGGTCCTGGTGGTCGCGAAGAGGTCGGGCAGGAACTCCCGCCCCAGCGCGGTCAGCTCGTCCTGGGTCATCCCCGAGGCCCGCCCGGCGTCGTACTGGCGCACGATGGCGGCGTGCATCGCTTCGATCCCGGGGTGCCGCTTATCGAGGCGGTCGTCGCCCTTGCGCCCCAGCACCTGGTTGACCCAGAGGGCGACGCCGGCGGTGCCCGACTTGTCGTTGACGCTGACGCCGACCGGGCGCCCCAGCAGGCGGTCGGTGTCGAAGACGTTGTAGATCTCCTCGTCCTTGAGCAGCCCGTCGGCGTGGATTCCGGCCCGGGTGACGTTGAACTCCGAGCCCAGCAGGGGGTACCCGGAGGGGACGGGGACGCCGGCGGCGTCGCGCATGTAGGTGGCGATCTCGGTCAGCACCCGGGTGTCCACCCGGTCGTCGCCCCCGGTCAGGGAGAGGTACTCGATGACCGCCCCTTCGAGGGGGGAGTTGCCCGTGCGCTCGCCGGTGGAGAGCAGGGTGCCGTTGATCGCGCTGCAGCCGTAGAGCCAGGCGGCGACGGAGTTGGCGTGGACCTTGAACAGGTCGTTGTGGCCGTGCCACTCCAGCTGGGTGGGCGGCACGCCGGCCTCGTCGACGAACGCCCGCACCAGCTTGGGCACGCCCCGCGGCAGGGCGGCCGAGGCCCAGGGGAGGCCCACCCCCATCGTGTCGCAGAGGCGGATCTTGATGGGCACGCCGGATTGCCCGGCCCGCTCCATCAGGGCCTGAGCGAACGGCAGGGCGAAGCCGTAGATGTCCGCCCGGGTGAGGTCCTCGAAGTGGCAGCGCGGCGTGATCCCGGCGTCGAGGGCGGCGTCCACCACGTCGAGGTAGAAGCGCAGGGCCTCGGGGCGGGTGAGGTTCAGCTTGTTGAAGATGTGGTAGTCCGAGGCCGAGGTGAGGATGCCCGTCTCCTTGACCCCGGCGGCCTTGACCAGCTTGAAGTCCGACGCCACCGCCCGAATCCAGGAGGTCACCTCCGGGAAGCGGTAGCCCCGGTCCTGGACGGCTTCGAGCGCCGCGCGGTCCTTCTCGGTGTAGAGGAAGAACTCGCTCTGCCGGATCAGGCCGCTGTCCCCGTCGAGGCGGTGCAGCAGGTCGTAGATGCGCACGATCTGCTCGACCGTGTACGGCTCGCGCGCCTGCTGGCCGTCCCGGAACGTGGTGTCCGTGATCCACAGCTGGGGCGCGGGGGACAGCGGCGTCTCGTCCCGGTCGAACTCGCTCAGGGGCACGTGGTGGTAGGGGAAGACGTCGCGCACCAGGTTGGGCTCGGGCACGTCCTGGACGGGCAGCGCGACGCGCGGGCGCCGGGGAACGAAGGCAGTCACTCGGGGAGTCCCTCCTCAAGTCGATGATACCCCATGTATGTTGATTTCTCTGGATGGCTGGCGACTTCGCTGTGTACCCGGACACGTGGTAGAGTTGTCCAGGTACGAGCGGCGTGGTGAACCTTGACGGCGAGGAGTATCTGACCGCGGACGAGGCCTGCGCCCTGATGGGCGTCAAGCCGGCGACGCTGTACGCCTACGTCAGCCGGGGCCTGCTGCGCAGCTACCGCCAGGGGATCCGCCGCCGGCGGCTGTACAAGCGGCGGGAGGTGGATACCCTGCTCGAGGTGCGCCCGAGCGACGCCGGGGGCGAGCCACCGCGCGCTGCTCGGGTTGAGGTGCCGCGGGCTGAGGACTGGATCCCCTTTGTCAATTAGGCGCCGCCGGCTCCTCCCTCTGCTGGCGCTGCTCGTCCCGCTCGGCTTCGGCGCGCTGCCTTGCCACTGGGGCGCGGGCGTCGCTCAGGCCGGGGCGCTCGACCAGGCCGGCCCGGCCCAGGTGGTGCGGGTGGACCTGACCGAGTGGGCCCTGACTCCGTCCCGGGTGGCCGTCGCCGCCGGGCGTCCGGTGCGCTTCGTCGCCACCAACGGCGGCGCCATCCCGCACGCCCTGGTCGTCGAGGGGGCCGGCGTCCACGCCGAGACGCCCGCCATCGGCAGCGCCGGGAGCGCCCGCCTGGACGTGACGTTCGCCGCTCCGGGGATCTACGACCTGTTCTGCCCCATCGGCGTTGGACAGCACCGCCTCCTCGGCCAGGACGGCCGGCTGGCGGCCGTCGCGCCGGCGCCGGGCGCCGCCTACCCCCTGACCGACGCGGCCGCGGACGAGGTCATCCTGGTCACCCTGCTCGGGCCGGACGGCGCCGCCGGCGCGGCCGCGACCGCCGATCCGGCACCGGCGGCCGGGCTCGCGGCCCCGGAGCCGGCGCCGGCGTCCGAGGCGCAGGTGGCGTCGCTCGACGGGGACGGCGGAAGTGAGTCCGGGGAGCCGACCGGGGGCGCGGCGGCCGGGACGGCCGGCGCGCCCGGCAGCGCCACGGGCGCAGCCGGCTAGGCCGCGCGGCGTTCGGCCGGTCCGGAGCGCGGCGCCGCCCGGCGGGCGCCCCGACCGGGGATCGACTGCACCGCCCGGTGCAGCACGGTCAGCAGCTCGTCCAGGTCGAAGGGCTTCTGCAGGAAGGCCATCGCCTGCCCGCCCTGCAGGGCGGCCCGCACCTGCGGGCCCCGACCGGCGGCGGACATCAGCACCGCCGGCACCCCGGCGTTGGCCGGCTCGCCTCTCAGCCAGGCGAGCAGCTCCGGGCCGCTCGGGCCGGGCAGGTTGACGTCGAAGAGGAAGACGTCGGCGGCCACCCGGCGCAGCACGGCGATCGCCTCCTGCGCGTTGCGGGCGACGGCGGCGCGCCACCCCGGCACCTCCGCGACGACCTCCCCGAGCAGGTCGCCGATCGCCGGGTCGTCTTCGACGATCAGGATGGTGAGCGGCTCCTCCGGAGGCTCCGTCCGGCGCTGCGCTTGGGGCGGCTGCATGGTCATGGCGATCGCTTCCCGCTCTGTTCCGGCCCGGGCCGGGCCGCTGCTGTCGGTACCGGCGGCGCCCGGTCTCTCGCCTGAGGTCTCTCACCTGACCGAGCGCAAGGTTCGTGCCAGCGGGCGGGCCGGCGCCGGCCTGGCACGGGACGTGCATAACACCGCGCCCGGACGCTGCCACCTCGTTGGGGCGGCGCGGAGGTGTGAGCAAATGGGTCAGGTAAACGTCAACACGCCGCCCCCGGCGGACGGCAGCGGCGGGGCGGCCGCGGCCGGAATGGGGATGGGGATGCTGCTGATGGTGATCATCGGCGTCATCGTCTTGCTGCTGATCGCGTTCTTCATCTTGCGCCCGATGCTGTTCGGCGGACCGGCCAACGTGAACGTCAACGTCCGCTCGTCCGACGTGACCGGGGCGTTGAGCGCCCTCGGCTTTACGGCCTAGTCGCCAATCCGCCGGGCGCTCGCACCAGGGCCCCCGCCACCCGGCGGGGGCCCTGGCACGGTCCCGGGCGCTCCCCGGGCGCTCCGCGCGGTGCCCGATCGTCCTGGCACGCCGGGCCGGACGCCGATAGCATGGTCCGATCGCGGATCACGGGACGGGACGGCCGTGTGGCTGACTGACATCGGGCGGCGTCTGCGGGGGCGCCCCGGGGCGCCGGCGGGACCCGGGAGCACGGCGGCGGGCGGCCGGCCCGTGGCGCGGGTCACCCTGCTGGCGCTGGTCGGCGGCGCCGGCGGCGCTCCCGGTGATTCCGGCGCTCCCGGTGATTCCGGCGCCACGGACGGGGCGGCGCTCGCGGCCCTCCAGGCGCTGGGCGCCGCGCTGGAGCGCCGTGGCTACGCCGCCCGGTTGACCCACAAGCGACGCGCCGACGCCCTGCGCAAGGCGGCCCGGGCGGCGGCGGCGGCGGGCGAGGCGCTGGTGGTCGTCGCCGGCGGGGAGCGCGCCGCCGCCGCCGCGGCCCGCGGCCTCGCCGGCAGCGCGACGCCCCTCTACGTCCTCCCGGAGGGCGCCGCCGGCGGCCCGCGGCTGGCGCTCCCGGCGCCGGCGGACGCCACGGCGGTGTCCCTCGGCCGGACGGACGCCAGAGGCGAGCGGCGGGGGCGCCTGTTCTGGCAGCGGGCGACCGCCGGTCCGGCAGACCCGTTCAAACCGGTTGAGGTGGAGGTGCGCCTGGACGGGACGGCGTTCTGGCACGGGCCGGCGGCGGCGGTCGAGGTGCGCAACCTGGCCCTGCCCGGGACGTCCCCGGATCTGGCCGCGCTCGAGGTCGGCGTTCTGCCGGCGGCGGCCGGCGGCGCCGGAAGCCCGGCGCCCCCGGCGATGCGCGCCCGGGCGGCCACGGTCGAGGTGCGGGCGCGGGGCCGGCTGCCGGTGCGGGCGGACGGCAAGCTGGTCGGCACCACCCCGGCCACCTTCCGGGCCCTGCCCGCCGCCCTGCGGCTGGTGCCGGCGGCGCCCCTCCCGGTGGCGGCGCCGGCGCGGGCCATCGTGCTCCGC
>DATLLM010000395.1:0-3381 GCA_035537855.1 Chloroflexota bacterium
TCCACATCTCGACTTTGGCCAATTTGCAGCAGGGTGGGGCCGTCGAGAGGGCCCGTACACTGGCGAGGTGTGTGACATCTCGCCCCAGTGGAGGTCCCTCCCGTGCCGGCCCCACCCCGCGCCATCGTACCGCGCCTGCCGCTGCTGACGCCGTTCGCGGGGGCGTTCACCGCGCCCACCTTCCGGCACGCGCTGGTGCTCGTGACCGGCACGCTGCTGGCGAGCGGGCGGCGGACAGTGGCGGCCGCGCTGCGGGCGGTCGGGTTGGGGGAGGAGCGCCGGTTCACTACCTACCACCGCGTGCTCAATCGCGGGGTCTGGTCCGCCTTGCTCCTCAGCCGGCTGCTGCTGGACCTGCTGGTGGGCACCTTCCTGGCGCCGGACGCGCCCCTCGAACTGGTGGTGGACGGGACGCTGGAGCGCCGGCGCGGGCGCAAGAGCGCCTTCAAGGGGCGCTTTCACGACGCCGTCCGCTCCCAACCGGGGCAGGTCGTCACCAGCGAGGGCATCCACTGGGTCTGCGTGGCGCTGCTCGTGCCCGTCCCCTGGAGCCGGCGCCGCTTGGCCCTGCCGTTCCTCGTCGTCCCGACCTTCGCGCCGGCCACCAGCGCCAAGCTGGGCAAGGCGCACCGGACCGCGCCGGCGCGCACCGAGGTGCTGGTGCGCCTCCTCCGCCGCTGGCAGCCCCAGCGGGCGATCCACGTGGTGGGCGACAGCAGCTTCGCCACCATGGGGCTCGCCCAGACCGGTGTGGCCTCCGGGGTGCGGCTGATCTCCCGGTTGGTGCCCAACGCGCAGCTCTACGAGCCGCCACCGGTCCGGCCGGCGAGCACCCCGGGCGTCAAGCCCAAGAAAGGCCCGCGCCAACCCAAACTGGTCGACCGGCTGGGCGCGGCCACGGCCACGGTCTGGCGGGCCCAGGTCGTCGCCTGGTACGGGCAGCAGCGGCGCCCGCTCGAGCTGACCACGGGCACCGCGCTCTGGCACACCGACGGCTTCGACCCGCTGCCCCTCCGCTGGGGGCTGATCCGCGATCCGCACGGGCGGCTCTCGCCCGACGCCCTCTTCAGTACCGACCCCGGAGTCGACGCCCTGGCCATCCTCGCCGCCGATCTCCAGCGGTGGAACATTGAGGTCACCTTCGAGGAGGCCCGCGCGCACCTGGGCCTGGCGACGCAGCGCCAGTGGACCGCCCGCGCCATCGGCCGCACGACCCCGTGCCTCCTCGGCCTCTTCAGCGTGGTGGTCCTCCTGGCCCACGCCGCGCACCCCGACCAGCTCCCGACGCGCCAGGCCGCCTGGTACGCCAAGCCCGAGGCCACCTTCATCGACGCGCTCGCCGCCGTCCGTCGGCAGCTGTGGGCCAGCGCCAACCGGCGGAATTCGCCATCCCCACCCGCCACCGAGCCGATGGCCAATTCCACACCACAGCTCCTCGACTTCCTGGTGGAATCCGCCTGCTACGCCGCCTGAAAGGGCCAAAGTCCAGTCATGTCAAGTGACCCGGTAAGGGCCGCCGGGCCCGCGGGGATGTCGCTGCCAGCGTCTAGAAAACGGGCGTTATCGGGAAGCGCCGCCGGCGGCGTCCCGCGCCGGCTCAGCCGGCCCCCCACACTTTGTCATGCACTCCAACCGGCCCCGCATCGATCAGTAGAGCCGCAAGTACCCTGACGAGCCTCCTGACCCACAGCGGGGGCGCCGGCGCCGGCGCCCCCGTGCTTTTTCATGCTCTTGGGTCTGCTCCCGCGGCGGCGGCGGTGCCGCGCGAGGACGGGAAGCGCACCTGAAGGCGCCGGGTTACGCCCAAGCTCCGTACGCTCACGTCGACCCGATCACCACCCAGCGCCCCGAGACGGCTGCAGGGGGCTGACCACGAACGGGAACTTCTCGGTCACGTCGACCCACGCGGAGTAGTCATGGCGGGCGTCCGCTGCCCCGCCGGTGAAGGTGAAGACGACCTCGACGATTTTGCGGTCACCGTACGGACGCGGGGGCCGCGCCTCTACCGCGGTGAGCTCCTCGTGCCGCCGCCGACACTCCGTCGTCTGGGCGTAGAGAGCCGGACAGCGCACCGCCAAGTAGTTCACCGCGCGGTGTTCGTCTGTGGCCCCGACGTTGTTCGGCATCAGTAGGATCCGGCCGAGGACCGCCTCGGCCGCCGTCCGGAAACCGTCGCCTTCCTCAGATGCTGCCGCCCGGCTCCGGAGCACACCCTCGGCAAGCTCGGCAAGTTCGGCACCGGGGTAGGGGACTGCGTGATCGACGGTCACGGTCGGAAGCTGCAGTCCGTTGCACCTCTTCGATGGCGCGAGGGGACCGCGCGTCCCGATGACGACGTCCACGTTCACTGGGCGGGGGTCTGGGCGGCCCGCGCCGATCAAGAGGTCAAGGTCGGCCGGGTCGCGCGGGACGAGAGTGTATGCCTCCAGGCCCCCGACGATCAGCGCCCAGCCCATCTCGCGGGCGAGATAGCGGTTGGTTGGGTCGGCGAGCACCGCCTGCACGACCTGCGGGCCGCCGAAGTCCTCAACGCGCAGGCGGTAAGCCGCCCGGACGAACTCCTTCTCCACGGCCAAGCTCGGGAAGCGGGCTTCGATCCGGCCTAACGCGAAAACCGAGACGGCCACAGGTGAATCTCCATTCGCGCCCGGACTGGATCCGGGCCGTTCGTCACCCTCATCAACCGGCCGGCTGACCGAGAGGTGTGGGCCCGCAGACTGCTCCACTACGCCCCCGTCCGTTGGCCAAGTCACCCTACACCCTCGCGGAGACCGGTGCCGCCCCGGCCCGAGTCGGCGCCGTCTTGAACGGCTCGGGCTCCGCCGGCTCGATCGCAGGGAGGGGGGCGCCCACCGGCGGCGCCTGATCGCCACCTTGGGTGGCGTGATCGGTGCACTGGCGCACATGCTCCGGCCCAAGCCGAGCCAGCAGGCCACTGCTCTCGCGTCGTTCGGCCACCCGGGGTTGCACCCCCACGAGGTGCACCGCCCCCCCCATGCGTTTGCCGGGCGAGCACCTCCTCGAGGGCCTGCACGCCCATGGCGTCGACTGTCGGCACGCCCCGCATAGACAGGACTAACGTCGCCGCCGACGGGACTCCCTCCAGCGACTCCAGGAAGGCGGCGACGCTGCCGAAGAACAGCGGCCCGCTGACGTGGCTCACCTGCACGTCCGGCGAGAAGCGCGCAAGGTCGTGTCCCGACCCCCGCTGGCGGGCCGCGTCCACCGGATCGCGCGAGACGACGAGGTCGCTGGACTGGCGCAGGAAGGTCAGGGCGGAGACGGCAACGCCGATGACGATGGCCTGCGTCAGGTCGAGAACGACGGTGGCCAGCATGGTCACCACCATCGCCACCAGGGCGTGGGTGAGGCGTCGGTGGA
>DATLLM010000396.1:0-9318 GCA_035537855.1 Chloroflexota bacterium
AGCCAGCCCGCGATGCGGGACGTCAGCGCCACCAGCAGCACGAAGGCCGAGACGGCGAGGGGCGCCGCGAGCAGGCGGCCGCGCCCGGCCCGTCCGCCTGCTCGCGGGTGCGGCCTTGGCCACTCTGGCCGCCGGTTACTCCCGGCCAGCCGGCGCCAGCGGTCCGCTACCAGCCAACGGTCCGGGCGCCAGCCTGCCGCCGGACTTCATCGGTTACGTCGACTATCCGCGCTACTTCCCGGAAACGGGACACAACGTGGACGGGGAGCTGCTGCGCTATTTCTACGCCGAAGGCGGGATCGAGGCGTTCGGCTACCCCCTGACCGAGGAGTTCTGGGAGCCCGGCCCGACCGAGGCGGGGGACATGGTGCAGCTCTTCCAGCGCGCCTTCCTGTCCTACGACGTCGATTCCAGGACGGTGCAGCGCCGCGCCCTGGGCGAGCTGCTCGACCGCACCCAGCCGGCGGTTGAGCCGGCGCCCGGCCAGCGCTACTTCCCCGAGACGGGGCACAACCTCGGCAACGACTTCCTGCGCTACTACGTGCAGGCCGGGGGGACGCCGGTGCTCGGCCTGCCCATCTCCGAGGAGGTGGACGAAGGCGGGCGGGCGGTGCAGTGGCTCCAGAACACGCGCCTGGAGTGGTGGCCGGACGCGGCTCCCGGACGGCGCGTCCAGGAGGGCCTGCTCGGGTCCGAGCTGCTCGAACAGGCGCCGGACGAGGTGCCGGGCGAAGCGCTCCTGCCGGCCGCGGCCCGCCCCCCGCTGCGGGAGTGGCGCCTGCCGCCGGCGCCGGCCGGGCCGCTGCGTCGCGTCGCGCCCCTCCAGGCGCCGGTCCTCTACTACCACCAGGTGCCGAGTCAGGGGCAGCTGCGGGCCCAGATCCAGGCCTTCCGGGCGGCCGGCCGCACCCTGGTCAGCTTCGGTCAGATCGTGGACGCCCTGCGTGGCGAGGGGACGCTGCCCCCGGGAGCCCTGGCGCTGACGTTCGACGACGGCTGGCTGACCCAGTACACCAACGCCCTGCCCGTGCTGCGCGGCGAAGGCGCGCCGGCCACCTTCTTCGTCATCACCCGCTTCCTGTCCACCATCCCCGGCTACATGACCTGGGATCAGGTGCGGGCGATGAAAGAGCAGGGCTTCGAGGTGGAGTGCCACAGCCACAACCACCCCAGCCTCGACCTGCTGCGGGCGCGCGACCCGGGCGCTGCCCAGAGCGAGATCTGGGAGTCGCTCGCTCTACTGGAGGAGCGCCTGGGGCGCTCGAAGCGGCTCTTCGCCTACCCCAACGGGCGCTGGGACGCCCCGGTGGCCGCGCTCGTGGCTCGCGTCTACCGGGGCGCGGCGGCCACCGGCGGCGGCGCGGTGCAGAGCCAGGAGCGCCTCTACTCCTTGAACCGGATCAAGGCGGAGCCGAGCTATCCGCCGGAGCAGCTGATCGCGCAGCTCTGAGCCGGGCCGCGGCCGGCGGGCCGCGGCGGCGGCCGCGGCCCGCCGGCCGCCCAGATTGAGCCGTTACACTTCGCCCGGAACGAGCAGTGGAAGGCGAGTCATGAGTGTCGTTGCTGTGGTCGGGTGCGGCTGGGGAGACGAGGGCAAGGGCAAGATCGTGGATGCCCTGGCCGCTGAGCGCCGCGCCCGGCTGGTGATCCGCTTCAACGGCGGCCCGAACGCCGGGCACACCGTCGTCCCCGAGGTCGAAGGCGGGGCGCTGCCCCCGTGGAACAAGGCCGTCTTCCGGCTGCACCAGGTGCCGTCGGGCGTCTTCACCCCCGGCTGCGTCTCCCTCTGCGGCCCGGGTACGGTCATCGATCCGGACGGCTTCCTGGCCGAGATCGCCGAGGTCGAAGCGCAGGGCGTGGACACCGCCGGCGTCGTCCTCTCCGACCGAGCCCACGTCGTCCTGCCGGTGCACCGCGACCGCGACCGCCTGCTCGAAGCGGCCCGGGAGGGGATGAAGCAGGGCACCACCCAGCGCGGCGTCGGCCCGGCCTACGAGGACAAAGCGGCGCGCATCGGGCTGCGCCTCGGCGACCTGCTGGACGGCGAGTACCTGGACGAGTACCTGCCCTTCCTCGCCGAGGAGGAGTCGCGACGGGTCGGCGCCCTCGGCGGCGGCCCCGTCGACGCCGCCGCCCTGCGCGCCCTGTGCGAGCGCTGGGCCGGGCAGCTGCGCGAGCGGATCGTGGACAGCTACCCGCTGGTGCGCGACGCCCTGCGCAGCGGCGAGACCGTGATCCTGGAGGGCCAGCTGGGGGCGATGCGGGACATCGACTGGGGGATCTACCCGTACGTCACCTCCTCCGGGGCGACGGCCGCCGCCGGGGCGGCCACCGCCGGGGTGCCGCCGGCCGCCCTGCGCGAGGTGGTGGGGGTGGTCAAGGCCTTCGCCACCAGCGTCGGCGAGGGCCCGCTGGTGACCGAGGTGTTCGGCGACACGGCCGAGTACCTGCGCTCGGCCGGGGAGTCCGAGACGGAGCACGAGTACGGGGCCACCACCGGCCGGCCGCGGCGCTGTGGCTGGTTCGACGCCGTCGCCGCCCGCCAGGCGGCCGCGATCAACGGCTGCACCGGCCTGGCCGTGACCAAGCTGGACACCCTGGACACCCTGGACGAGCTGCCCATCGCCACGGCCTACGAGCTGGACGGGCAGACGATCGACTACGTCCCCAGCCGCACCCGCCGGCTGGAGCGGGCGACGCCGGTCTACGAGACGGCCAGGGGGTGGTCGAAGCCGGCCCGCGAGGTGCGGCGCTGGGGCGACCTGCCGGCCGAGGCCCGGGCGTACGCCGAGCGGATCGAGGCCCTCACCGGCGTCCCCGTGGCCTACGCCGGCACCGGGCCGTCGCGCCTGGCCCTCGCCCGCCGCGGGTCCTAACCTCCCGGTCTCAGGCACGCTACCCTAAGAGTGCCTCACACAGTTGGGGGAGAGCAGAAAGTTGCTTCCTGGGGACGTTGTCCCCAGCCCCCAATTTGGGAGGCGCTCTAAGGGCGGCACTGAAGCCCCAAAGTCCCGGGAGGAGTACGACAGCCATGCCACTGGTACCGATGAAGCAGATCCTGGACGAGGCTGACCGCGGCGGCTACGGTGTCGGCGCCTTCAACGTGAACAACATGGAGCAGATCCAGGCCATCATGCGGGCCGCCCGGGAGGCGGACTCCCCGGTGATCGTGCAGGCCTCCCGGGGGGCCCTGCGCTACACCAACCTGGTCTACCTGCGCAACCTGATGCAGGCCGCGGTCGAGGACAACCCGGACCTGAAGATCGCCCTGCACCTCGACCACGGCAACGACCTGGAGGTGGTCAAGCAGGCCATCGACCTCGGCTTCACCTCGGTGATGATCGACGGCTCGCTCGAGGCCGACGGCAAGACGCCGCGCTCCTTCGAGAGCAACGTGGACATCACCCGCCGGGCGGTCGAGCTGGCCCACCCCTACGGCGTGACCGTCGAGGGCGAGCTGGGCACCCTGGGCGGGATCGAGGAGCACGTCCAGGCCAGCCGGGTGATCCTGACCGATCCGGACGAGGCGGTGCAGTTCCTCAAGCAGACCGGGGTGGACGCCTTGGCCGTGGCCATCGGCACCTCCCACGGGGCCTACAAGTTCAAGGAGACCCCGACCCTGGCCATCGACCGGGTGGAGAAGATCCACGCCCTGGCGCCGGACGCCCGGCTGGTGATGCACGGCTCGTCCAGCGTGCCCCAGGAGCTGATCGCCGAGATCAACCAGTACGGCGGGCAGATGCCCAACGCCATGGGCGTGCCGGTGTCCGCCATCCAGGACGCCATCACCAAGGGCGTGCGCAAGATCAACGTCGACACCGACACCCGCCTGGCGGCCACGGCCACCATCCGCAAGATCTTCAGCCAGGAGCCCTCCGTCTTCGACCCCCGGGAGTACCTCGGCCCGGCGCGCGACGCCATCTACGCGGTGGTCAAGGCGCGCATGGAGGCCTTCGGCTCGGCCGGCCACAACGGGGACTACCGCCCGATCACCCTGGAGGACACCCGCCGGGCCTACGCCGCGTGAACGGGAATCGGTAGCGGGCCAGGCGCCGCCCGAGGAGGACGAGGGGAACGCATCTGCGCACGGGAGCACCGCGGGACGAGCGCCGCCAGGGGGCCGCGGGCGCCTGAGGTCACGGCCCAGGGGCCGGGGCCGCGGCGGCGGGACTCCGCCCGGGCGTCAGGCCCGGTTTCCGCGGCGGCCTCCCGCTCGTCTCCCCGCGCAGCCACCGCGCGCAAACCCGGTCTCCTCGGGCGAACCGCTTTCCCCCTGTCCTGCACACCTTCCAGATCTAGTTCATCCGTGCCATGCGGCGCCAGATGGCGTCCGCCGCCGATGCCACGGCGGCGGCGTCCGGCTGGTCGGCGCCCTCCCGGGCGTAGAGCTTCAGGTCGAACCAGGCGGCGCTGAGCAGCTGATTCGCGGCCAGCAGGTCGGCCTGGTCGCGCGCCCCTTCGCCCCGGCCGGCGGCGCCGCTGCGTCCGGCGCGTGGCGGCGGGCGGACGCCGCCGGGTAGCCGGGAGGCGCCGCCGGAACCGGCCGCGGCGTCGCTCGAGCCCATCAGCAGCAGCCCCATCCGGCGCAGGATCAGTCCCCGGTCGCGCACCTGCTCGAGCGACGCGCCGAGGAGCAGGATGCGCTCGACGGCGGCCAGGGCTTTGGAGAGCTGCCCGCTCTGCACGTACTCGATCTTGAGGTTCTGCAGGATGCGGGTCAGGGTGGCCTTGCGCGTCGCCGGCAGGAAGTGCTCGGGGGTCAGCTCCACCGGTCCGCCGACCACCCGGGCGACGAGCGCGGCGCACTCGTCTCGCCCCAGTCGGGCGCCCTTGTTGAAGGGGTCGACGTAGGCCGAGAGGTGTTGCCCCCGGAACTGGGCGATGAAGTGGCCGGGGAGCCCGATCCCGACCGCGTCCAGTCCGGCGCGGCGGGCCACCTCGCAGTAGATCACCGAGAGGACGATGGGCAGTCCCCGCCGGCGGTCGAGCACCTCGTTGAGGAAACTGTTGCGCGGGTCGGAGCGCTCCTCCCGGGACGCCCCGCCGAAGCCCTCCTCCTCGAAGAGGACGCGGTGCAGGGCCAGCAGCGCCGTCTCGTCCGGCTGCGACGCGCCCTCGCCCCCGAGCGCTTCGAGGTAGCGCTGCACTCTGCGGGCCAATTCGTCCAGCCGGCCCAGGTTGGCGGCCACGTCCAGATCGGGATTGTCCTCGGCGGCGATCAGCAGGGCGCCTTCGGCCAGGTCGATCGCCTCGTCCGGCAGGGCCGCGACTTCCGAGAAGCGGCGCCGGGCGGCGGCGATGCGGGCGCCGCGGCCCTGGCCGCCGCCCGCCTCTTCTCCCGGACGGTCTGTCCCGTCACCGCCGCTGGCCATCGCTCCCTCTCTCTGCCCGCAACACGACTCGTGCCCAAGCGTAGCACGGTCGTCCGCCCGCGCCCGGTGGCGGCGCGCCCCCGCCGGCCGGGGCCGGCGCGAGGGACGCTGCTATAATCCGGGCGGGTCACCGCGATGGGAATGGACGCGCTGAGCCGGCTGTCTGAGATGAGCCGCCAGATTCTGGCACTGGCCAAGAAAGAGGCGGCTTTCTTTCAGCATGATCAGATCCGCACCGAGCACATCCTGCTGGCGATCGCGGCCGTCCCCGAGGCGGTCGCGTCGCGCCTCCTCCGCCGGCAGGGCGTCGATCCCCAGGCGGTGGTGCGGGAGGTGGTCTCCCATCTGCACATCGGCCGGGCGGTAGACAGCCGGGGGATCACCCTCTCGCTCTCCGCCCGCCGGGCGATCGAGGTCGCCGGACTCGAGGCCCAGCGCCTGGGCTCCGAGTACATCGGCACCGAGCACCTCCTCCTGGGCATCCTGGCCGAGCGGGACAGCCTCGCCGGGCGGGTGCTGGCCAAGCTCGGCATCGACGCGGACGTGGTGCGCCGTCAGGCCACCGGACTCTCCGAGAACAACCGCCAGGCGGCCACCGGCAGCAGTCCCGGCGGCTCGCGCCGCTGGGGCCGGGGGGAAGGCAGCGGCGAAGGCAAGCCCTCGTTCCTCACCCAGTTCGGGCGCGACCTGACTCAGCTCGCCCGGGTGGGGACGACCGATCCGCTGGTCGGCCGGAGCAAGGAGCTGCAGCGCATCGCCCAGATCCTCCTCCGGCGCACCAAGAACAACCCCGTGCTGGTCGGCGAGGCGGGGGTCGGCAAGACCGCCATCGTCGAGGGCCTGGCCCGGGCGATCGTCAGCAAGGACGTGCCGGACGCGCTGCACAACGTGCGCCTGATCCAGCTCGACCTGGCCGGGATGGTCGCCGGCACCAAGTACCGGGGCGACTTCGAGGAGCGCCTGAAGGGCGTCGTCGCCGAGATCGTCAAGGACGGCAACATCGTCGTCTTCATCGACGAGCTGCACATGCTCCTGGGGGCCGGCGGCGCCGTCGGCGCCGTCGACGCCGCGAGCATGCTGAAGCCGGCCCTCTCCCGCGGCCAGATCCGCTGCATCGGGGCGACCACCTGGCGCGAGTACCGCCGCTACATCGAAGCGGACGGGGCCCTGGCGCGGCGCTTCCAGGCCGTCTCCGTTGACGAGCCGAGCGTCGACGAGACGATCGAGATCCTGAAGGGCCTGCGCCAGGTGTACGAGACGTTCCACGGCGTCGCCCTGAGCGACGACGCGCTCGTCTCCGCCGCCAAGCTCTCGGATCGCTACATCACCGACCGCTCACTCCCGGACAAGGCCATCGACCTGATCGATGAGTCGGCCGCCCGGGCCAAGGTCAAGCGTCTCACCCCGCCGGACGAGATCCGGCGCCTGCAGCGCCTGCGGGAGCAGGCCCGCACCGAGCGCGACGCCGCCGTCGACTGGCGGGAGTACGAGCGGGCCAGCCTGCTGGGGGACGAGGAGCGGCGCCTGACCGCCGAGATCGAGCAGCTGCGCACCGAGTGGCGCAGCCGCCTGGAAGGCGAGGCGGCCACCATCGGCGTCAACGACGTCGCCCGGGTCGTCGCCGGCTGGACGGGCGTACCGGTGTCGAACCTCACCGAGCAGGAGTCGGCGCGGATGCTCGGGCTGGAGACGGGGCTCGCCGAGCGCATCGTCGGTCAGCGCCACGCCCTGAACGCCCTCGGCCGCTCCCTGCGCCGCTCGGCGGCCCGCCTGGGCGACCCCAACCGGCCGGTCGGCTCGTACCTCTTCGTCGGCCCCACGGGGGTGGGCAAGACCGAAGTCGGCAAGGCCCTCGCCGAGTACCTGTTCACCAGCGAGGACGCCCTGATTCGATTCGACATGAGCGAGTTCGGGGAGTACCACACGGTCTCCCGCCTGGTCGGCGCCCCGCCCGGCTACGTCGGCTACGAGAACGCCGGCGAGCTCTCCGAGGCCGTCCGCCGGCGCCCTTACGCCGTCGTCCTGTTCGACGAGGTGGACAAAGCCCACCCCCAGGTGCTGACCGTGCTGCTGCAGATCATGGACAGCGGCCACCTGACGGACGCCCAGGGGCGTAAGGTCAACTTCAAGAACACCGTCATCCTGCTCACGGCCAACTTCGGCACCGAGCGCCTGCGCAAGGCCGGCCTCGGCTTCCGCGCCGGCCCGGACGCCGCCGGGATGACCGCCGAGGACGTCCGCAGCGTGGTCTCCACCGAGCTGAAGCGGCACCTCAGCCCCGAGTTCCTGAACCGCCTGGACGACGTCATCGTCTTCGAGCCGCTGACGCGCGCGGACATGCTGACCATCGCCAGCCGGATGCTGATGCGGGAGCGCGCCGCGGCGCAGCTACGCGGCTTCGAGATGCGCTGGGACGACTCCGTCGTGCAGTGGTTCGCCGAGCACGGCTACACCCCCTTCGACGGCGCCCGGCCGGTGCGCACGCTCGTCCAGCAGCGCGTCCAGGATGAGGTCGCCCAGCAGGTCCTGGACGGGCGCATGAAGGCGGGCCAGACCGTCCGCATCGAGGTCGTCGAGGGCGAGCTGACCGTCTCCGGGGTCGACCCCGAGCCTTCGCCCGATGCTCCCGAGGTCGCCCCGGCGCCGCCCGAGCCGGAAGCCGTCCAGGCCTGAGCGCCCGGCCGCGCCGGCCCCGGGTCTCTTCCCCGCTCCGCGATCCGCAGCCTGGCCCCGGATCGCCCCAGGTCGCCCCGGATCGCCCCAGGTCGCTCCGGCGTGCCGGCTGGCGGCGCCGCGCCCGGCGTAGTACGGTGTCCGCGCCTGTGGCGAGGAGGGGAATCCGATGAAGATCAGCGGGATCAAGACGTACATCGTCCAGCCCCCGGCGGCGAAGACGGTCCTGTTCGTGAAGCTGGAGACGGACACCGGGATCTACGGATGGGGCGAGGTCTACACCGTCACCGCCCGCGAGCCGGCCCTGGAGCGCCTGACCCTCGACCTGGGGGAGTACCTGATCGGGCGCGACCCGCTGCTGATCAAGCACACCACTCAGGGGCTCTACCGCGACGTCAGCATCAAGCGCGGCAGCATGGACTTCTACTGCGCCGTCAGCGGGCTGGAGATCGCGCTCTGGGACATCGTGGGCAAGCACTTCAACACGCCCGTCTACAACCTGCTGGGCGGCCCCTGCCGCACCCGGCTGCGGATCTACGGGCAGCCCTCGGGCGACGCCGGCGGCGCCACCGGCCTCGACGCCCTCGGGCGCCGGGCGGCGAACACCGTGGCCCGCGGCTACTCGGCGCTCAAGTTCGACCCCTTCCCCGGGCCGTGGCAGACCTGGGTCGAGCGGGACGTGGAGCGCGCCGCGGTGGAGCGGGTGGCGGCGGTGCGCGAGGCCGTCGGGCCGCACACGGACATCTTGATCGAGGTGCACCGCCGCCTCGCGCCGCGCCACGCCATCCGGGTGGGCAAGCAGATCGAGCGCTACGATCCCTTCTGGTTCGAGGAGCCGACGCCGGCCGAGAACCTGGACGCGACCGCGGAGGTGCGGCGCAAGATCGACGTCCCGGTGGTGGTGGGCGAGGCCCTGTACACCAAGCACGAGTTCCGGCAGGCCCTGGAGAAGCGGGCCGCGGACATCATCAACCCGGACATCTGCAACGTCGGCGGACTGCTCGAGCTGAAGGAGATCGCGGCGATGGCCGAGGCGTTCGCCGTCGCGGTCGCGCCCCACGGCAACAACAGCACCACCGTCGGCCTGGCCGCCAGCCTGCAGGCGGCCGCCTGCATCCCGAACTTCCTGATCATGGAGTACCCGGTCTCCTGGGAGCCGTTCGCCGACGAGCTGGCCCGGAATCCGCTCCGGGCGGAGAACGGCTACATCCCGCTGCCGACGGAACCGGGCATCGGCATCGATCTGGACGAGGAGAAGCTGGCCAAGTACCCC
>DATLLM010000397.1:0-2889 GCA_035537855.1 Chloroflexota bacterium
CCCCCGGGACGCGCCTCCACGCCGTGCAGCCCGCCCTGAACGACACCCTGGTCGGGGCCCTGCGGGCGGGGGACGACCGGGCCCGCACGGTGCCGCCGGGGCCGGTCACCCGCGTCTCCGGGCTCGGCGTGCCCTACGACCTGGACGCCACCGCCGCCCTCCAGGCCGTGCGCCGGTCCGGCGGCGACGGCCACCTGGTCTCGGACGAGGCCGTCTGGGAGGCGCAGGCCGCGCTCGCCCGCCACGAGGGGCTGTTCGTCGAGCCGGCCGGCGCGGCCGCCGTCGCCGGGCTGTGGCAGGCGGTCGAGACGGGGCGCCTCGGCCCGGAGGCCGGCGGCGAGCGCCTGGTCTGCCTGCTCACCGGCCACGGGCTCAAGGACGGGGTCGCCGCCGCCCGGCTGGCGCCGGACGCCCTCGACGAGCCGGTGGCCACCGCCGGCGTCGGGGAGGCGCTCGACCGCCTGCTCGACCGCCTGCTCGGCCGGCGATAGGATGGGCGGCGGCCGGCGGCGCCCGCCGGCGCAGGAGGGACCGCGATGGACCGCCGCCGCCCGAGCCGTCTGACGCGCCGCTCGCTGACCCGCGCCGCCCCCGGAAGCGCCGCCGCCGCCGCGGCCGTCCTCGCCGCCTGCGCCGCCCCGGACGGCGGCCGGGGCAGCGGCGCCCCCGGGGCGGCGCAGCGCGGCCCGGTGACGGTGCAGGTGATGGACTGGGGCACGGCGGAGCACGACGAGGTCAACAAGCGCTTCGCGGCCGCGACGCCCAACGTCACGGTGGAGCGGATGACCCCGACGGCCGGGCAGGAGCGCCACGAGAAGTTCGAGACCGCTTTGGCCGGGGGCGCCCCCCCCGACCTGTTCTGGATGGACGCCGGGCGCACGGGCGACTTCCGGGAGAAGAAGATCCTGCTGCCGCTCGATTCCCTGATCAAGCGCGACCGCTTCGATCTGCCGGACTTCTTCCCGGCGGCCCAGGGCATCTACCAGTTCGGCGGGCAGAACTGGGGCGTCCTGTTCGACGTCGCCCCCTGGCTGCTGGTCTACAACAAGGCCCTGTTCGAGAAGCGGGCCGTGCGCCCCCCGACCGAGTCCTGGGGCTGGAACGACCTGCGCGAGGCGATGCTGCGCCTGACCAGCGGCGGCGCCGGCGAGGCGGACACCTTCGGCGGCGCGTTCAGCCGGCGCTGGGCCCCCCAGTCCTTCGTCTACCAGAACGGCGGCAAGGTGGTCGACGACCTCTACGCCCCGACCCGGCTGCTCCTCGACACCAAAGAGGCCCAGGAGGGCATCGACTTCCACGTCGACCTCTACGTGCGCCACAACGCCGCCGTCGAGGACGCGGCCAAGACGGGCGGCTTCACCGCCGGTCAGCTGTGGGAGGCCGGGCGGCTGGGGCTGAACTACACCTCCATCTGGAGCCACCGCAAGTGGCGGGACACCCTGCCCTTCGACTGGGACCAGGTGCCGCCGCAGCAGGGGCGGCAGCGGGCCACCGTCGTCTCCTCCGCCGCCTACATCATCCCCCAGGCGTCCAGGCAGCCGGAGGCCGCCTGGGGGCTGCTGCAGGCGCTGAACGGCAAGGAGGCCCACGCCCTCTTCGCCGAGACCGGCACCATCATGCCCGGGCGGCGCTCGGTGACCCTCTCGGAGGCCTTCCTCAAGGTGCCCCGGCCGGCCAACATGCGGGCCTTCGTGCAGGTCATGGAGTACGCCCGCCCGCCCCAGCTGGTGCACCCCCTGGAGGTGGACTTCCGTAAGCTGTGGGACGCCAGCATGGCCCCCGTCTGGGCCGGCCAGCAGAGCACGGCGACGGCGATGACGGACATGACCCGCCAGGCCAACGCCATGTTCGCCGCCCACGCCGCCCGCACCCCCCCGAAGTAGCCAGCAGGAGGTCCGATGGCTGAACCGTTCGTCGGCGAGATCCGCCTCGTCGCTTTCGACCGCATCCCCCGCGGCTGGGCCCGCTGCGACGGCCAGCTGCTGGCCATCAACCAGAACGCCGCCCTCTTCTCCCTGCTGGGCACCACCTACGGGGGTGACGGCAAGGTGACCTTCGCCCTCCCCGACCTGCGCGGCCGGGCGCCGGTCCACACCGGCCCGGGGGACCCCGTCGGCGAGCGCAGCCCCATCCCGCCGACGGTCGCGCCGCACCCCGGGCGCGGCCGTCCGGCCGGCCCCCCGACGCTGGCCCTGAGCTTCATCATCGCCCTGGTGGGCCAGTTCCCGGCCGGCGCATGAGCGCCCTGCCGCGCCTCCCCTACGGCGCCGTCTACTTCCGCAAGTCCAACCCGCCCCCTGAGGACTGGGCCCGCGACTACCGCACGGCGGCCGAGGACGGGATGAACCTCTTCCGCCACTGGTTCCTGTGGTCGGCGGTTGAGGTGGCCCCGGGCGAGTACGACTGGGCGGACTACGACCGCCAGCTCGACCTGGCGGCGGCGAACGGCCTGGGGACGATCGTGGCCGAGATGCTGACCGCGGCCCCGGAGTGGGCCTGGCGGCGCTTCGCCCACGCCCGCTACCGGGACGCCGCCGGGCAGGCGGCGCACAGCCAGCTCAGCGGCAGCTGCGCCACCGGGGGCTTCCCCGGCCTGTGCCTGGACCACCCGGACGCGCTCGCGGCCGCCGGGCGCTTCCTCACCGCCCTGGCCACCCGCTACCGGGGGCACCCCGCGGTCGCCGGGTACGACGTCTGGAACGAGTGCAACATCCCCCGCGCTTACTGCTACTGCCCCGCCACCAAGCAGCGCTTCCGGGAGTGGCTGGGGGCGCGCTACGAGAGCCCCCGCGCCCTGGGCGCGGCCTGGCGGCGCCACTCCTACGCCGCCTGGGCGGACGTCGAGCCGCCGCGCGCGCTGGCCCCCTACCCGGAGGTGCTGGACTGGCT
>DATLLM010000398.1:0-10231 GCA_035537855.1 Chloroflexota bacterium
GGCTAGAACCGCGGCGGAGCACTCCGGTCTCCTTCCGCCACCGGAACGGCCCTCCGTCGGGACCTCCGCCGGGATCGGGGCCGCCGGGGGCGGGCGCGAACCGGGCCGCGTGACGCGTCGCGCCCGCCGCCAAAGGTCCCGCCGCCCTTCTTGACGGCGGGCCGCGTGCGGTACGGTTGACTCAGGGCTCAGTCGCCTCCATCACGCTCCGAGGGGCCAGTAGGTAAGCCGATGCCGAATCAACGGAACAGCCGCATCCAGTACCGCTGTTCGTTCTGTGGCAAGACCCAGGAACAGGTGCGCCGGCTGATCGCCGGTCCGGGCGGGGTGTACATCTGCGACGAGTGCATCGAGCTCTGCCGGGAGATCATCGAGGAGGAGGCCAGCCAGCCGCCGCAGAAGGCCAAGTTCCCGGCGGCGCGCGTCCCCACCCCGAAGCGGATCTACGAGCTCCTCAATCAGTACGTCATCGGCCAGGACCGGGCCAAGAAGGTCCTCTCCGTCGCCGTCTACAACCACTACAAGCGCATCGGCGCCGGGATGCAGATCGACGAGGTGGAGCTCCAGAAGAGCAACATCCTGCTCGTCGGCCCCACCGGCTGCGGCAAGACCCTCCTCGCCCAGACCCTGGCCAAGATCCTCGACGTCCCCTTCTGCATCGCCGACGCCACCGCCCTGACCGAGGCGGGCTACGTCGGCGAGGACGTGGAGAACATCCTCCTCCGCCTCATCCAGGCGGCCGACTACGACATCGCTCGCGCCGAGCGGGGCATCGTCTACATCGACGAGATCGACAAGATCGCCCGCAAGGCGGATAACCCCTCCATCACCCGGGACGTCTCCGGCGAGGGCGTGCAGCAGGCCCTGCTCAAGATCATCGAGGGCTCGGTGGCCAACGTCCCGCCGCAGGGCGGACGCAAGCACCCCCACCAGGACTTCATCCAGATCAACACCTCGAACATCCTGTTCATCTGCGGTGGCGCCTTCGAGGGCCTGGACAAGATCGTCTCGTCCCGCATCGGCGCCGCGCGCTCCGTCGGCTTCCGCCCCACCGCGGCGGACGAGACCGCCAACACCCAGGTGCTGCGGCACCTGATGACGGACGACCTGCTCAAGTACGGGCTGATCCCGGAGTTCGTCGGGCGCCTCCCGGTCACCGTGAGCCTGGACATGCTCACCCGCGAGGACCTGATCCGCATCCTGACCGAGCCGAAGAACGCCATCATCAAGCAGTACCAGAAGTTCTTCGCCCTCGATAAGGTGGAGCTGATCTTCCGCGACGACGCCCTCTCCGCCGCGGCGGACATGGCGATCAACCAGAAGACGGGCGCCCGCGGGCTGCGCACGATCATCGAGGACGTCCTGCTCGACGTGATGTACGAGATCCCCTCTCGCGCCGACGTCAAGCGCTGCGTCGTCGACGCGGACGTGATCAAGGGCAGCGGGCGGCCGTACCTGGAGATCCGCACCGAGCGGGCGATCGAAGAGAAGTCCGCCTAGCTGAAGCGCAAGCTGAAGCGCAAGCTGAAGCGGACCATCTGTTCGGGAACGGCCGGGCGAATGGGTCCGGCCGGCAGCCGTAGAGGACGATAGTGCACGAGCGCGGCCGGGCGAATGGGTCCGGCCGGCAGCCGTAGAGCACGATGCTGCGCGGGCGCGGCCGGGAGCGTGCGTCCGGCCGACAGCCGTAGAGCACGATGCTGCGCGGGCGCGGCCGGCAGATTGCCGGCCGTTTCGCCGCGCACGGCGTCGCCTTCGCCGGCAGAGAGTGACGGGCGGTCGGCGCCGGACACGCGCCTCGTCCGACCGGAGCGACGGTCAGGGTGGACGCAGTCGAGGCCCGCCTCTGTGTGGTAGCGGGCCTCTTCTCCCGGTCAAGCTGAGTTTCTGACGCCCTTCCCGCTGTGTCGGTGGCGCTACGCGCGTCGTGACCGGCGGCGACCGTGGCCCGAAGATCGCCGCCGTCCCGGCAGATGCCGTGCGCGGCCCGACGGTTGCGTCCCGCCGGCCCTGCCCGCGCAAGAGCGGTCTCTACGGCTGCAGCCCGGACGCACGCTCCCGGCCCTGCCCGCGCAAGAGCGGTCTCTACGGCTGCCGGCCGGACCTCTTCAGATGCCAGCCGGACCTCTACGGGTGCCGGCTCGACCGATTCTCCTGGTCGCGGTACCCGCTTGGGCTCACTTGATCTCCAGCATCCGGTCGAGCGCGACCCGCGCCCAGCGGGCGACCTCCTCGTCCACCCGCACCCGGTTGACCACCTCGCCCGCCACCAGGTGGTCGAGGGCCCAGGAGAGGTAGGCGGGGTGGATGCGGTACATCGTGCTGCAGGGGCAGATCACCGGGTCGAGGCAGAACACGGTCTTGTCCGGGTGCTCCTGCTGCAGGCGGTTGACCAGGTTGATCTCGGTGCCGACGGCCCAGACGCTGCCGGCGGGCGACTCGGCCACCACCTTGATGATGTACTCGGTCGAGCCGTTGCAGTCCGCCAGCTGCACGACCTCCCGGGTGCACTCCGGGTGCACGACCACCCGCACCTCGGGGAAGCGCTCGCGGGCGGCGAGCACCTGCTCCGGGCGGAAGCGTCCGTGGACGGAGCAGTGGCCTTTCCAGAGGATGAAGGTCGCCGCTTCGAGCTGCGATGGGGTGTTGCCGCCGAGGTCCTTGCCCGGGGCCCAGACGGCGGTGTCCTCCATCCCGTAGCCCATCCCCAGGGCGGTGTTGCGCCCCAGGTGCTGGTCCGGGAAGAAGAGGACGCGCTTGCCCCGCTCCAGGGCCCAGGCGAGGACGGCGCGGGCGTTGGATGAGGTGCAGACGACGCCGCCGTTCTTGCCGCAGAAGGCTTTGAGGGCGGCGGCGGAGTTCATGTAGGTCACGGGGACGATGCCGTGGTCGGGGCCGAGGGTCTCCTGCAGCTGCGCCCAGCAGTCCAGGACGTCGTCCGTCTGGGCCATGTCCGCCATCGAGCAGCCGGCGGCCAGGTTGGGCAGGATCACCTGCTGGTGGTCGCCGGAGAGGATGTCCGCGCTCTCGGCCATGAAGTGGACGCCGCAGAAGACGATGAACTCGCTCTCCTTGCGCTCGGCGGCGAGCTGCGAGAGCTTGTAGCTGTCCCCGCGGGCGTCGGCGAACTTGATGATCTCGTTCCGCTGGTAGTGGTGCCCCAGGATCATCACCCGGTCGCCCAGGGTGGCCCGGGCCCGGGCGATGCGGGCGTCGAGGTCGGCGGGGGCCATGCTGACGTACTCCGCCGGCAGGGGCACCTGCAGGTGGGTGACCGGTTGCCCGGCGGCGCGGAGCCGCTCGGTGAACAGGTCGTCGTAGGAGTACTCGTAGTTGCAGACCTCGTCGCCGGCGGGCAGCAGGATGCCGGCGCCGCCCGGCGCGTTGCCCTCGCGACCGTCCGTGCCGCCTGTGCCGCCTGTGCCGCCCGTGCTGCCTGTGCCGCCCGTGCCGCTCTGCACCGGGACCCCAATTGCGCTGCTCATTCCCCCGCCTTCTCCTCGCTGGTCTGCCCCGCTTGTGATTGTGAAAACTTTCACAAGCAGGGCATTGGGTAAATCATACCAGGTTATGCGCGGGATCGGAAGGGGCCGGCGGGGCGGATTCGGGCCCGAGTCGCGTTGCTATACTGGCCGGGGTTGAGGGAGGCCCGCTCCGGGTATGGCGGTGTCGATCGACACGTTTCGGGCGGTGATGAGTCGCTGGTCGACGGGGATCACCGTGATCACCGCCCGCCACGACGAGCGCAGCCACGGGATGGTCGCGTCCTCGTTCTGCTCCGTCTCCGCCGATCCCCTGCTGGTGCTGTTCTGCGCCGATCAGCGCACCCGCACCTTCCCCCTGGTCGAGGCCTCAGGCGCGTTCGCCGTGAACATCCTCTCCGAGTCGCAGGACAGCACCTTCCGCGTCTTCGCCGGGTGGAAGGGCGAGCCGGACGCGGACAAGTTCGCCGGCGAGGCGGTGGAGACGGCGGCCACCGGGTCGCCGATCCTGAAGGACTCGCTCGCCTGGCTGGACTGCCGGGTCTACGCCTCGTACCCCGGCGGCAACACCCACACCATCTTCCTCGGCGAGGTGGTCGCCGCCGGGATCGGCGAGGCGGCCGAGGCGGACGTGCCGCCCCTGGTCTACTACCACCGCAAGGTGCGCACGTTCGCCCCCGACCCGACGGGCGAGGACTGACCCCGGGAGCGCCCGGCGGCGCCAGCCCGCCGGCGCCGGGCTCAGACCCCGGCCAGACGGCGCAGCACGGCCAGGTTCGCCGCGTCCGGCCCCTCCCCGTCGTACCCCGGCACCTCCATCACCCACGGCCAGCGCCGCCAGACCGGGTGGGCCAGCATGCGGGCGAACGCCGCCTCGCCGATGTGCCCCTGGCCGATGTTCTCGTGGCGGTCCTTCTGCGAGCCGAGGGGCACTTTGGCGTCGTTGGCGTGCACGGCCACCACCCGCTCGACGGGGATCGTGCGCTCCAGCTCGGCCGTCGTCGCCGCCAGGCCGGATTCGGTGGCCAGGTCGTAGCCGCTGCCCCACAGGTGGGCCGTGTCGAGGCAGAAGGCGACCGCCGGGTCGCCGTCCAGACGCTCCAGCAGCGCCGCCAGCTCGCCGAAGGTGCGCCCCAGCGAGGTGCCGGCGCCGG
The DNA here is from genome assembly GCA_035537855.1 of Chloroflexota bacterium. Lineage (GTDB taxonomy): Bacteria > Chloroflexota > UBA11872 > UBA12225 > UBA12225 > DATLLM01. The sequence goes on from DATLLM010000398.1 coordinate 4,637, forward strand.
CGCAGGTCTCCAGCGCCAGCAGCGGCCGGCCCGGCACGGCGGCCGTGGCGTCCAGGGCCCGCCGCAGGGCCAGGGCGCAGCGGTCGAGCGCCTGCGGCAGGGGCTGCTCCTTGCCCGCCCCGGGGTGGATGACCACGGCGGCCGCCCCCAGGTCGGCCCCGACGGTGAGCTGGTCGGCCAGGGCCTCGATCGAGCGCTCCCAGAGGGCGTCGTCCGGTGAGGCGAAGTTCATCAGGTAGATCCCGTGGATCAGCACGGGGCCCAGGTTGTGCGTGGCGCAGCCCTCCCGGAAGCGGGCCACCACCTTGGGATCGTGGGCGGCGCTGCGCCAGGCCGAGGGGTTGCGGCTCCACAGCTGGATGGGGCCCCCGCCGGAGTCGAGGCCGATGCGGCGGGCGTGGTCGACCGCCCCTTTGACCCCTCCGTTCAGGTGCGCCCCGAGGCGGTACTGTGCCGTCGCCGGTAGCTCCATCTCGTACACTCTCTCAGAGATCGGTACTCTGAGCAACGCGCCGCGGTGGCCGGTGATGCGGTTCGCCCCGCCGCCGGACGCCGGAGTGGGGCGCGGCCGGCCGGAGAAGGGAACAGGTGCGATGGCAGGAGGGATGCAGGAGCCGTACCGGCGGGTCAGCCCGCAGGAGGCTCAGCAGCTGATCGACGGGGGGGCGACGGTCATCGACGTGCGCGAGCCGCGGGAGCAGGTGCAGGACGGCCGCCTGCCCAACGCCACGCTCGTGCCGCTGAACACGTTTCTGGTCAACCCCAGGCAGTACCTCGAGCAGGACAACGTGCTCTTCATGTGCAAGGTGGGGCAGCGCAGCGCCATCGCCTGCGAGATGGCCGCCGCCGTCGGCATGACCCGGCTGTTCAACCTGGAAGGCGGGATCGAGGCCTGGAAGAAGCAGGGCCTCCCGGTCGAGTTTCCCCAGGCGTAGCCGCCGGTGCGCGTCGCAATCGCCGGCCTGGGGCTGATCGGCGGCTCGGCCGGGATCGCCTGGCGGGCCGCCGGGCACACCGTCGTCGGCTACGCCCGGCGCGCCGAGACCCGCCGGCTGGCCCTGGAGCGCGGCGCCGTGGATGAGGCGCCGGAGACCCTGGACGCGATCGCCGGGGCGGCCGTGGTGGTGCTGGCCGCGCCCGTCCTCGCGGTGCGCGACCTGCTGGCCCGGCTCGCCCCCCGGCTCGTCCCCGGCACGGTGGTCACGGACGTGGCCAGCACCAAGCGCTGCGTCGAGCGCTGGGCGGGCGAGCTGCTGCCGCCGGGCGTCGCCTACGTCGGCGGCCACCCCATGGCCGGCAAGGAGACGGCGGGCATCGAGTACGCCGACGGCGACCTCTTCCGGGAGCGCACCTGGTGCGTCGTGCCCCCGGCCGGGGCGCCGGGCGAGGCCGTGCAGGCGGTCACCCGCCTGGCCCTCGACGCCGGGTCGCGCCCCCTGCTGATGGACGCCGTCGAGCACGACCGCGCCGTCGCGGCCACGAGTCACCTGACCTTCATGGCCGCGGCGGCGCTCTGCGAGACGGTCGTCGCCGGCGAGCACTTCCGGGAGCAGGCCGCGGTCGCCGGCAGCGGCCTCCGCGACACCACCCGCCTGGCCAGCGGCGACCCCCTGATGCACCGGGACATCTGCCTGACCAACCGCGACTTCCTGGTGCAGGCCCTGGAGGCGTTCGCCGAGCGGATCGGCGCCGTCACCGCGCTGCTGCGGAGCCAGCCGCCCCCGGAGGCCATCACCGGCGGCCCGGCCGACCCGCCCGCCGCCGCCGGCCTCGAACGCTACTTCGTCGACCTGAAAGTGGCCCGCGACGAGTGGCTCAGCCGGCCGGTGCCGGACCGCCCGGCTTGACCGTGCTGGTACACTTTCCTCCAACGCAATAGCACAGGCTGAGACGGGGACGAGTACCCGAGAAGGCACCGGACCAGAGATGGCCGGCCACCGGCTGCGAGCCGGCCACGAGCGTGCCTGCGGCGAAGACCACCCCTGAGCCGGCCCGCGATGCGGCGTCCCCGGGACCAGCGCCCGTGACGCCCGTCGGAGCGGGACCCCGCCGGCCCCGGTTATCCGGCCGTCGAGTGCAGCCGCCACCGGTCGCGCGCCCTTTTCGCAGGCACCGCGGACGGCCCGGAGGCTGAACTTGGGTGGAACCGCGCGATTGCGGCGCCGATCTGCGCCTCGCGTCCCAAGAGCTGGGACACGAGGCGTTTTTGATTCGCCCCTCTGTCCGGAAGTCCAGAAGTCCAGCAGACCAGCAGTCGAGCAGACCAGCACCCGAGCAGGGCAGCACAGCAGCAGGGCCCACCGGCACCCGGACCGACACGAGGAGACGAGACGATGGCACAGACGGCGAGCGCGCGCGAGAACGAGAGCGCAGCAGCGGGAGCACAAGGCGCAGCAGGCGCAGCGGGGGAGGCGGAAGTCGTCGACCTGCGTACGATGCGCCACTCGGCGGCGCACGTGCTGGCGGAGGCGGTGCTGCAGCTCTTCCCCGACGCCAAGCTGGGGATCGGCCCGGCGATCGAGGACGGGTTCTACTACGACTTCGGGCTCCCCCGCAGCCTGACCCCGGACGACCTGGAGGAGATCGAGCACCGGATGCAGGCCCTCATCGCCGCCGACCTGCCCTTCGAGCGCCGCCAGCTCGACCGCGACGCCGCGCTCGACCTGTTCCGCACTCGCGAGCAGCCGTACAAGGTGGAGCTGATCGAGAGCCTCACCTCGGGCGCGGCCTCCGGGGCCCGGGACGAGGTCGCGGACAGCCCGGACGCCAGGGGGATCGAGGGGGGCAGCGTCACCCTCTACCGCCAGGGCGACTTCGAGGACCTCTGCGGTGGCCCCCACGTCTCCCGCACGGGACAGATCGGGGCGGTCAAGCTGCTGCGCATCGCCGGCGCCTACTGGCGGGGGGACGAGCACCGCCCGCAGCTGCAGCGCGTCTACGGTACGGCCTGGACCTCCCGGACGGAGCTGGAGGCGTACCTCTGGCGCCAGGAGGAGGCGCGCAAGCGCGACCACCGCCGCCTGGGCGTCGACCTTGGCCTGTTCCTGTTCAACGACCAGGTGGGCGCCGGACTGCCCATCTGGGGCGAGAACGGGGCCGTGCTGCGCTCGATCATCGAGGGGTTCTGGAAGGAGGAGCACATCAAGGCCGGCTACGAGTACGTCTACTCGCCCCACATCGGCCTGATCGACCTCTGGAACACCTCCGGGCATACGTCCTTCTACAAGGAGAACATGTACTCGCCGCTTGAGGTGGACGGGCAGCAGTTCATGCTCAAGCCGGTGAACTGCCCCTTCCACCTGCAGGTGTTCCGGCGCCGGGTGCGCTCCTACCGCGAGCTGCCCCTGCGCTACAACGAGCTGGGGATGGTCTACCGCTACGAGCCGGGGGGCACCCTCCACGGCCTGCTGCGGGTGCGGGGCTTCACCCAGGACGACTCGCACATCTTCTGCCGCCCGGATCAGCTGGAGGCGGAGATCGACGGCGTGCTGGAGCTGGGACTCAAGCTGTGGCGCACCCTCGGCTTCCACGAGTACCAGATCGAGCTGGCCGTGCGCGACCCGAACAACCTGGGCAAGTACATGGGCTCGGACGCGGACTGGGCCCAGGCCGAGGCGACCCTCGAGGCGGTGCTGAAGAAGCACAACCTGCCTTACGTGCGCGCCGAGGGGGAGGCCGTCTTCTACGCCCCCAAGATCGATCTGCACCTGGTGGACGCCCTCGGCCGCAAGTGGCAGTGCTGCACCATCCAGGTGGATTTCAACCTGCCGGACCGCTTCGACCTGAACTACATCGGCGAGGACGGCGCCCAGCACCGGCCGTTCATGGTGCACCGCGCCCTGCTGGGCTCCCTTGAGCGCTTCATCGGGGTGATGATCGAGCACTACGGTGGGGCCTTCCCGGTCTGGCTCGCGCCGGTGCAGGCGGTCGTCCTGCCCATCGCCGACCGCCACAACGCGTACGCCGCCTCCGTGCGACGGGAGCTGCTGGATGCCGGCATCCGGGTGGAGATCGACGACCGCTCGGAGCGGGTCAACGCCAAGATCCGCGACGCCCAGCTGCAGAAGATCCCCTACATGCTGGTCGTCGGCGACCGCGAAGCGGGCGAGCAAGCCGCGGCCGTACGCCTGCGCTCGGGGGAGAACCTCGGCGCCATGCCGGTGCGGGACATCCTGGAGCGGATCGCGACGGAGACGAGGGATCGGGTCTGAACAAGCGTGAGTCGAGGGCGGGGAGAGGCGAAGCCGGCAGGCGAAGCGGGCGATTCTGAACAAGCGTCAGCGGAGGACGGGCCGGTAGCCGAAGTCGTGGGCGGGCCGGCAGGCGAAGCGGGCGATTCGGTACAGGCTTGGGTAGTGGGCGGGCCGGTAGCCGAGGAGCACGCTCTTGCGCGGGCGCGGCCCGTTGGGGGCCTGCTCCTGGCCGCGCACGGCGTCGCCTTCTACGCCCGGGAATCGTGAAGCCAGGGGTGTGGCGGCCTGGCGCCCCGCCTCGATAGGCGTCGAGCGGGACGCCCGGCCGTCATCGCACGGCCGGGTTCGCCTTCGGCCGTGGCAGCGGAACGCCACCCTGGCGTGGAGCTCGCTGCCGTGCGCGGCGAGCCCGGTTGCCGGCCACCGGCCGCGCCCGCGCGGAATCGTGCTCTTTGGCTGCCGGCCGGTCCGCTCCCGGTCACGCCATTCCAGACTCGTACGCTTCGGCTGCCGGCTGGACCGTTCCCGCTCCCCCAGACGGTTGTTCGGTTAGGGAGAACGGGTGAGGGCCGGATCGATCGAGAGCTGCCCGGTCGTCCAGCGGAGCGCCGCGAGCAGCAGGCGCTGCACGTGCGCGTCCTGCCAGACGGCGTCGAAGTGGCCGAGGGCGGAGTAGAAGCTGCGCCCGGCGCCGAAGGGCGCGCACCAGGCCAGGGGTACGTCACCGCGCACACCGCTCGTGCTGCCCGACGTTCCGTCCATCCCGACTGAGGCCGGATCGAGGCGCAGCAGGACGCGTGCCTCCGCCCGGGGGGCGGTGCGGAAGGTGTACACCTCTTCCGTCAGGTCGAAGGCCGGGCCGAGGCCGGCGGTCAGCGGGTGGCTCTCGTCGGGGACGGCCACCGTCACCGGCTGCGTCCAGGGGTGCTCGCGGAAGTAGGCCCCGACCAGCTCGCCGTACTCGGGCCAGGAGTAGAGCGTGTCGGTCGCCGCGTGGGCGCCGAGGAAGCCACCGCCGCCGGAGACGAAGCGCACGAGCGCCTGGCGCTGGCTCCCGTCCAGGGGGAGCTCGCCGCTGGTGTTGAGGAAGAAGACGGCCTGGTGGGCGGCCAGCGTGTCCGCGGTCAGGTCGCGCAGGCTGCCGAGGTCCGGCAGGTGCGTCGTCTCGAAGGCCCCGCTCTCCCGCCCCAGGCGGTCGATCACCTCCCGGCTGAAGGGGATCGAGTCGTGGGTGAAGCCGGCCGTGGCGCTGACCACCAGCACCCGCGCCGGGGGGCCGGCCGGCGCCTCCTGCGCCTCCTGCGCCGGCGCGGCGGTGCGCGCTACGCCGGCGAGAGCGGCGCCGGGGAGGGTGAGCGCCGCCGTCAGGGCGAGCGCGCCGCGTCGCGATCTCGTGCCCCCC
>DATLLM010000399.1:0-9848 GCA_035537855.1 Chloroflexota bacterium
GGTGTCCGGGGGGACGTAGAGGAAGGTCCCGCCGTCGAACAGGGCGGCGTTCAGGGCCTCGAACTTCCCGGCGTTAGACGGCTCGCCCGGCAGCCAGCGGGGGGGCACGAGGCGCATGAAGTAGCGCCGCACCAGATCCGGGTGCTCGCGCAGGGCGCTGTGCAGGTCGGTGAAGATGACGCCCTGCGCGGCCGGCTCGTCCTGCACGCTGCGGTAGACGGGCTGGCCGTCCTGCTCGATCAGCAGGGCGGCCCCGTCGAAGTCCCGCTGCAGCTGGTCGAGCAGGGCGGGGGGCAGATCCTCGAGGCGCGCCGCCGCCGTCGCCCGGGGGGTACCGGCGGCCGGGGTGAAGACGCTCTCCAGATCGACCCAGCGCAGATCGGAGCGGCGCCAGCCCTCGGTGGCCAGCGTCGGAAAGGGGATGTCCTCCCAGGCCTCCCAGCCGCGGGCGCGGAGCTCGCGGACCCAGGCGGGATCGCCCCGGCGCTCGCTCACCGCCCGCACGGAGTCGGCGCTGAGGCGGAGGCCGGGAGGCGTGAGCGTCTCCGGCCCGGTGGAAGGGGTCAACGTGGTGGTCATCTTCTCAGCCGACGGCCGCGTCCATCTGGAGCTGGATCAGGCGATTCAGCTCGACGGCGTACTCCATGGGCAGCGTCCGGGTGAACGGCTCGAGGAACCCGTTGACGATCTGGGTCATCGCCTCCTGCTCGGTCAGCCCGCGGCTCTGGAGGTAGAACAGCTCCTCCTCGCCCACCTTGGAGACCGAGGCCTCGTGCCCGAGCGCCACCTTCTCCTCGTTCACCTCGATCGAGGGGGTCGTGCCGGAGTAGCTCTGCTTGTCCAGCAGCATGGCGTCGCAGCGCATGGCCGAGACGGAGTCGGTGCAGCCCTTGTAGATCTTCAGCCGGCCGCGGAACTCGGCCCGCCCGTTGCCCTTGGTCACCGACTTGGAGGTGATCGTCGAGGTGGTGTTCGGGGCGCAGTGGTAGATCTGCCCGCCGGCGTCCTGCACCTGCCCGGTGTTGGCGAACGCGGCCGAGACGATCTCCGCCCTGGCCCGCGGCCCCATCAGGAAGACCGAGGGGTACTTCATGGTCACCTTGCTGCCCAAGTTACCGTCGATCCAGGCCACGGTGGCGTCCTCGTAGGCGACGGCCCGCTTGGTGACGATGTTGTAGACGTTGTTGCTCCAGTTCTGGACGGTGGTGTAGCGGATGGTCGCCCCCTTCTGGGCGATCAGCTCGACCACGGCCGAGTGCAGGCTGTCCTCGGACCAGATCGGGGCGGTGCAGCCCTCGATGTAGTGGACGTAGCTGCCCTCGTCGGCGATGATCAGCGTCCGCTCGAACTGGCCGGCGTTCTTGGCGTTGATCCGGAAGTAGGCCTGCAGGGGGATGTCAACGTGCACCCCCTTGGGGACGTAGACGAAGCTGCCCCCGCTCCAGACGGCGGTGTTCAGGGCGGCGAACTTGTTGTCCTTGTACGGAATCACCGTGCCGAAGTACTTCTTCACCAGGTCCGGGTGCTCGCGCAGCCCGGAGTCCATGTCGGTGAAGATGACGCCCTGCTTCTCCAGGTCTTCCTTGATCGAGTGGTAGACCACCTCGGACTCGTACTGGGCGCTGACCCCGGCCAGGAACTTCCGCTCGGCCTCCGGGATGCCCAGCTTGTCGAAGGTGTTCTTGATGTCGGCCGGGACGTCGTCCCAGGTCTTCCCCTGCCCCTCGGTCGGCTTGATGTAGTAGTGGATGTCCTCGAAGTCGATCGAGAAGAGGTCGGCGCCCCAGGCCGGCAGCGGGCGGGTGAGGAAGTGGTCGTAGGACTTCAGCCGGCGCTCCGTCATCCACTCCGGCTCGCCCTTCATCCGGGAGATCATCAGCACCAGCTCGCGGGAGACCCCCTTGCCGGACTTGTAGACGTAGCTCTCGGCGTCGTGCCACCCGGCGCTGTACTCCAGGGGCAGACTCTTCTCCGCCTCCCGCAGCAGGCGCTCCCGATCCGGATCGACGTTCACCGCCGGGGGCAGGTCCTGGATGTCGACCTCGGTGGTGGTGGTAGCCATTGGTGTCTCTTTCCTCCTCGGAGGCTCAGGCGCGGCGGCCCAGGTGCGGGCTGACTGATCTGACTGATCGGTGGCGCGCTCCCGGCGGCGCCGGAAGCGGGACCCGGCGGCGGGCGCCGCGCGGCGGTGCCCGCTAGATGGACGTGCGCCCGTGGGCGCGGAAGGGATCGTCCTTGCGCTCGACCGGCTCCTCGCGGGCGTAGGTGGCCCCGCCCTCCTCGGGCAGCTCCACCTGCTCGCCGCGCCGGCGGAGCTCCTCGATGATCGGGCCGTAGCCGTGCTGATCGACCTCGAGGGCCAGCTCCGGGCCGCCCTCTTTGGCGATCCGGCCGCCGATCAGGACGTGGACGAAGTCCGGCCGGATGTACTCCAGCATGCGGTTGTAGTGGGTGATGACGACGATGCCCAGATTCGGGCCGCGCATGGCGTTGACCCCGTCCGCGACCACCTTGAAGGCGTCGACGTCCAGGCCCGAGTCGGTCTCGTCCATGATGGCGATCTCCGGCTTGAGCATCGCCATCTGCAGGATCTCGGCCTTCTTCTTCTCCCCCCCGGAGAAGCCCTCGTTCAGGTAGCGGGCCATGTAGCTGCGGTCCATCTTCAGGCGCCGCAGCTGCTCGTCCAGCTCCTTGCGGAAGGTCTTCACCGAGTCGTCCCCGAAGCGGGCCTTCACCGCCAGGCGCAGGAAGTTGCCCATGTTCACCCCGGGGATCGAGGTGGGGTACTGGAAGCAGAGGAACAGACCGGCGCGGGCGCGCTCGTCCGGCTCCATCTCCAGCAGGTCCTCCCCCTTGAGGGCCACCGCCCCGCTGGTGACGTCGTAGCCGGGCCGGCCCATCAGGGCGTAGGCCAGGGTGCTCTTCCCCGAGCCGTTCGGCCCCAGGATGGCGTGCACCTCCCCCTTGTTCACGGTCAGGTCGATGCCGTGGATGATCTCCCGGCTGGCCACCGTGACGTGGAGGTCCTCGATCTGTAGCGTCGGCCCCTGGCCGTCGGCGCGGGCCGTGGCCTCGCTCGCCGCCGTCGCGGTCATCAAACGTTCACCTTTCGGTATTAAGTATAGCCGCCATCATAAAAAATGGCCCGCCGCGTGGCCGGGCCGCTCCGAGCTTGTGAATGCCTTCACTATATCAGGGGCCGGCTCCGGGGCGGCCGGCTCAGGAGCCCTCGACCCAGGCCTCGCCGTCCGTGAAGACCTCCTTCTTCCAGATGGGCACCTCTTGCTTCACGCGGTCGATGACGTAGCGGCAGGCCTCGAACGATTCGCCCCGATGGGGCGAGGCGACGGCGATGACCACGCTGGCCTCGCCGACCTCCAGCTTGCCCACCCGGTGCACGATGGCCGCCCGCTGCTCCGGCCAGCGCTGCGCCACCTCGTCCAGGATCTGGCGCATCTTCTTCTCCGCCATCTCCGGGTAGGCGTCGTACTCCAGGTAGCGCACCGTGCGCTGGCGCGAGTCCTCGCGCACCACGCCGTAGAAGAGGCAGAGCGCCCCGTCCGCCGCCGTCTGCACGGCGGCGATCAGCTCGGCGGCGTCGATCGGCTCGCCGGTGACGCGGCACAGCGCCGGCCCGGCGCCGCCGCTGACCGGGGGGATGAAGACCACCTCGTCCTCCTCGTGCAGCACCGTCTCGGCGCCCGCATACTCCTGGTTCACGGCCGGCCGGTAGCGCTGCCCGGCGAGCGCCGGCTGGGCCGCCAGCAGGCGCTCCCAGACCTGGGACACGGTGCTGCCGGGGGGGACGTCGAGGGCCTCCTCGCGCCGCCCCAGGGCCTCCCGGATGCTGGCGAAGTACCGCAGTCGTACGCGCACACGCCGAGTCTACCGGAGGCGGCAGCCCCGCCGCGCCGCGGCGCCGGGCGCCCCACCCCCGGACGGGAGGCCTATACTCGCTGGCATGACCGCGTCCGGAGCGCCCCGGGGCGCCGCCCCCCCGCCGGCCCTGGCCGTGCTCAACGGCCGGGTGCACACCCTCGACCCCCGGCGCCCGGCGGCCGAGGCCCTCTTCGCCTGGCAGGGGCGGGTCGTCCACGTCGGGGGCGAGGCGGAGGTGCGGGCCCTCGCCGCGCAGGCCGCCGGCTGCGCCACGGTCGACCTGCGCGGCGGCTGCGCCGTCCCCGGGCTGACCGACAGCCACATCCACTTCCTGGCCTTCGGCTTCAACCTGGCCGGCGTCGCCCTGAGCGAGGTGCCGTCGCAGGAGATCGCCCTGGAGCGCGTCCGCCGCGCCGTGCGCGCGGCCGCGCCCGGCGAGTGGATCGAAGGCTGGGGCTGGGACCACAGCCTGTGGCCGGGACGCCGCTTCCCCCACCGGGGCTCGCTCGACGCCGTCGCCCCGGACACGCCGGTGGCGCTGCGCCGTAAGGACGGGCACCTGGTCTGGGTCAACGGGGCGGCCCTCGCCGCCGCCGGCGTCACCCGGGATACGCCGGACCCCGAAGGGGGGCGCATCGGGCGCGACGCGGACGGCGCGCCCTCGGGGCTGTTGTTCGAGCGCGCCCAGGACCTGATCTTCCGTGCCGTGCCCCCGCCGACGGCGGCCGGCGCGGACGCCGCCGCCCGGCGGGCGCAGGCCGAGCTGCACCGGCTGGGGATCACCGGGGTGCACATCCCGGAGGGGGCGGTGACGCTCGGCGCCCTGCAGCGCCTCGCGGCCGCCGGCGAGCTGCGCCTGCGGGCGACGGCGATGCTCGCCGCCGAGGGCCTCGACGCGGCCCTGGCCATCGGCCTGCGCACCGGCCTCGGCGACGACTTCTTGCGGATCGGGCCGGTCAAGCTGTTCGTCGACGGGTCGCTCGGATCGGAGACGGCGGCGATGCTCGCTCCGTTCGAGGGGCAGCCCGAGAACCGGGGGCTGCTCACCCTCCAGCCGGACGCCCTGCTGGACGCCGTCCGGCGCGCCGCCGGCGGCGGCCTGGCCTGCGCCGTGCACGCCATCGGGGACCGGGCGAATCGCCTCGTCCTCGACGCGTTCGAGGCCAGCCGCGCCCTCTGGGCCCCGGCCGGCCTGCGCCAGCGCATCGAGCACGTCCAGGTGATCGACCGGCAGGACCTGCCCCGCCTCGCCGCGCTCGGGGTGATCGCCTCGGTGCAGCCGATCCACGCCACCCAGGACATGGACCTGGTCGACCGGCTGTGGGGGGAGCGCGGGCGCAACGCCTACGCCTTCCGCAGCCTGCTGGAGAGCGGCGCGACGCTGGCGTTCGGCTCGGACGCCCCGGTGGAGTCGCCGGACCCGCTCGCCGGGCTCTACGCCGCCACCGCCCGGCGCCGGGCGGACGGCCGGCCGCCGGACGGCTGGTACCCCGGCGAGCGCATCGGGATCGAGGCGGCGCTGCGCGCCTACACGGCCGGCGCGGCCTACGCCGCCGGCCGCGAAGCGCACAGCGGGGCGCTCGTCCCGGGGGCCTGGGCCGATCTCACCGCCCTCAGCCGGGACGTCCTCGCCGGCCCGGCCGAAGCGATCCTGGAGACCCGGGTGACGCACACCGTCTGCGCCGGCGAGGTCGTCTACGCGTCGCCCGCCGCGTAGGGCCCGCCGGCGACGAGAAGCCGCGCCGCCGCCGCGACCGCGTCCGGCTCCGGCCAGGCCCCGGGCGCGCCGAGCACGCGCACGCGCGGCCCCCGCGGGCGCCACAGCTTCGGGTCGCTCGCCCCGAAGACGGCCACGGTCGGCGTGCCGAGGGCGGCGGCCAGGTGGGTGACGCCCGAGTCGTTGCCCAGGTAGACGGCCGCCTGCTGCAGCACCCCCGCCAGCCGGCTCAGGTCTGGCGTCCGCAGCACCAGGTCGGGGCGGGCCGGCTGCCAGGAGCGGGCGGCGGCGGCGGCCTGAAAGGCCGCCAGCGGCTGGTCGTCCGCCGGGCCGGCGACGAGCACGAGGACGAGCCCGGAGCGCGCCTGAACGTCGCGGACGGTCGCCGCCCAGGAAGCCGCCGGCCAGTTCTTGCGCGCCGCGCCGCTCCCGACGTGCAGCACCAGGAAGGGGCCTTCGCCGGCCGCTGCCGTCCGCCAGCGGGTGGCCCACTCCCGGGCCGTTTCCGGGAGGGCGAGCCAGGGCGCGGCGTCCCAGCCGGGAGCGGCCGGCACCCCGAGGGGGGCGAGCGTGCTCAGCAGCCAGTCGGCGGCGTGGACGTCGCCCTCCGGGTCGGGCAGCGCCCGGCTGGACAGGACGCGCCCGGCGCCGAGGCGGGCCAGGTTGGCGGCGATCACGTTCGCGCCGTGCAGCCAGACCACGGCCAGCCCGGGCCCGCGCAGCGCGGCGGGCACCCGATCGAGGGGCCGGCCTTCGAGGAAGAGGGGCACGAGCGCGGTGTCGTCGAGGCCGGTGGCGCTGTCGGCCGCGCCCACGGCGACGACGAGCGCGGCCTGTGGCTGGGGCGCCACCAGGTGCAGGCGCTGACCCCGGAAGTGGCGGCGCAGGGCCTGCAGGGCGGGCACCCCCAGCAGGACGTCGCCCAGGGCGCCGCCACGGACGACGACGATGCCGGCCGCGTGCTGCTCGGTCACTCTCCGCCACTCCCTACGGCGCCGGGACGCCGGAACGCCTGGTGCCGCCGGCCGGCCCCGGTCAGTCCGGGGCGACGATCACGGCCAGGGGCTGGCCGAACTCCACGGGCTGCCCGTCCTCCACCAGGAAGCGTTCCAGGCGGCCGGCGGCCGGCGCCTCGACCTCGGTGGCCATGCCCAGGGTCTCGATCACGCCGAGGGCCCGCCCCGGCTCCACCAGATCGCCCTCGTTGGCCAGCACCGGGCCTTCGGCCTGGCGCGAGCGGTGGAAGGGGCCGACCATGTGCGCCCTGACCTCGGTCGGCGGCGCCTCCGGCGGCCCGCCGGCAGCGGCCGGGTCCGCCGGCTGCGCCGCGGGTGGCCCCCCGGCCGCGGACTGCAGGTCCCGCCGCACGACGATGCGCACGTCCCCCCAGGCCAGCCGGAGCTCCTCCACGTTCGTGCCGCGCACGGCGCGCAGCACGGCGCGCACGTCCCCTTCCAGGGCCGCGCCCAGGACACCCGGATCGGCGCCCGGATCGGCGCCCGGATCAGACCCGTTCGATGTAGCTGCCGTCACGCGTGTCCACCCGGATCCGGTCGCCGGTGTTGACGAAGAGGGGCACCTGCACCACCTTCCCGGTCTCGGTCGTCGCCGGCTTGGTGCCCCCGGTCGCCGTATCGCCGCGGAAGCCCGGGTCGGTCTGCGTCACCTGCACCTCGATGTTGATCGGCAGCTCGACGCCGATGGGCTCCTCGCCGTAGTAGTTCAGCTCCAGCTCCATGCCGTCCTTGAGGTAGTCGACGGCTTCGCCCAGGATCTGGCGCGGGACGGAGCGCTCGTCGAACGTCTCCTGGTCCATGAAGTGGAAGAGGTCGCCGTCGGCGTACGTGAACTGCACCGGGCGCCGCTCGATGCGGATCCGGGCGAAGCGCTCCGACGCCGGGAAGGTGCGCTCGAAGATGGCCCCGCTGCGCAGGTCGCGCAGCTTCAGGCGCACCTGGGCGCCGCCGCGCCCCATCTTGATGTGCTGGTACTCGACGATGCTGTAGATCTTGCCGTCCAGCTCGATCCCGACGCCCTTACGAAGCTCACCGACGTTGATCATTCTCTGCGCTCTCCGTCTACCCCATCCCCATACCGACGACGGGAGACTTGTGTGCGGTGGTCAGCACCAGGCACCGGTCCTGGCCGACCACGACCATATCCTCGATCCGGATCCCGCCCCAGCCGGGCAGGTAGATCCCCGGCTCGACGGTGACCACCGTGCGCTCCGGCAGGGTCGCCGCCCCGGCGGCGGTCGGGCTGAGCCGGGGACTCTCGTGGATGGCCAGGCCGACCCCGTGCCCCGTGCCGTGCCCGAAGTGGTCGCCGTGGCCGGCCGCGACGATCACGTCTCGGGCGAGGGCGTCCCCGGTGGTGCCGGACATCCCCGCCTTCAGCCCGGCGATGCAGGTCTGTTGGGCCCGCAGCACGATCTCGTGGATCTCCCAGAACCGGGCGTCGGCCGCGCCGACGGTGATCGTGCGGGTCATGTCCGAGCAGTAGCCGGCGAGGCGGCAGCCCATGTCGATCACCACCGGCTCGCCCGCCTCGATCGGCCGGTCGCTCGGGCGGTGGTGGGGCATCGCCCCGTTGGGCCCGGCGGCGACGATGATCGGGAAGGACAGGCCGTCCGCGCCCAGCTCCCGCATGGCCACTTCCAGGCGCCAGGCCACCTCCCGCTCGCTGACCCCGGGGCGGAGCCCGGCGGCGACGACCTCGAACGCCCGGTCGCCGATCTCCACCGCTCGGCGGATGGTGTCCACCTCCGGCGAGTCCTTGACCTGCCGCAGGGCCTCGACGAGGCCCTTGGTCGGCAGCAGGGCGGCGGCAGCGACGGCCTCCTTGAGCTGGTCGAATGCGTCGACGGTGAGGTCTTCGGCCTCGAACCCGAGCCGTTCCACCCCCAGCTCGCGGAGCTGCCCGGCGACCGCCGGCCAGGCGCTGCCGGCGACCTGGACGACCTCGAAGTCCGGGGCCTGCCCGGCGGCCTGCTCGACGTAGCGGAAGTCGGTCAACAGGCGTGCCGCCCCGGCCGTGATCAGCAGCGTGCCGGCGGAGCCGGTGAAGCCGCTGAGATAGCGCCGGTTGTCGGCGTTGGTGACGAGCAGGGCGTCCGGGCCGCCGGCGCCGCTTTCGGCGAGCCCGCGGCGGAGCGCTTCGAGCCGGTGACGGGTGGGGGATTCGGTCATAGCGCGACTCCTCGCCCAGAGAGGGTACACGCCGGCCGGCGCCGCCGTCTCCGGGGGCCGCGCCGGGTCAGGCGCGCTTCTGATAGCGGGCGATGTTCTGCTCGTGCTCGGCGAGGGTGAGGGCGAACTGGTGCGAGCCGTCGTTCTTGACGTCGTCGCGCACGTAGTACTTGTAGTTCGTCTTCTCCGGGCTGGCCGCCGCTTCGAGGGCGGACGCCCCGGGACTGGCGATGGGGCCGGGCGGCAGGCCCGGGTTGGTGTAGGTGTTGAAGGGGTTCTGGGGCTCGATCGAGCGGGCCTGCTGGCGCAGCACGGGCCACCACTCGGGAGGCTTGCCGATGCCGTACTGGATGGTGGCGTCCGCGCAGAGGCACTCCCGGTCCCGCAGCCGGTTGGTGTAGACGGCGGCGATGCGGGGGCGCTCTTCCTTGATCTGCGCCTCGCGCTCGATGATCGAGGCCAGGATGACCGTCTGGTGGGTGTTCAGGCCCGTGTTGCGCTGGGCCTGCTCGCGCAGCGCCGGCGGGTAGGCCTCGCCGAAGCGCTTGAGCATCTGGTGGATCAGCTCCTCGGCGGTGGTCTTGCCGGGGATGACCCGGTAGGTGTCCGGGAAGAGGTAGCCCTCGAGGGTGGCCCCGGCGGGCTTGCTGTCCAGGAAGTCGTAGGCGAAGTTGCCGCGCTGGGCGAGGTCGAGGAAGCGCTGCGGGTCGATCCCCACGTCCGCCCTGGCCAGGACGTCGGCGTACTCCTCCAGGCGCCGGCCCTCGACGAACGTGACGGCCACGTCGGTGGCCCGGGAGGCGAGCATGGCCTCGATCAGCTCGTCCATGCTCATGCCCTGGCGCAGCCGGTACTCCCCGGCCTGGAGGCGGCCCTCGGCGCCCTTCCACTGCGCCCAGAAGCGGAAGAGCGCGGGGTGGGAGACGAGGCCCTGTTGGGCCAGGCGGTTGGCGATGGAGCCGGTGGTCTCGCCGGGCTGGATGACGAACGTGACGACCTCACCGGTCTGGGCGGCGGGCGCCGCCGCCCAGACCGGTGAGGTCGTCACGTTCGTCATCCAGCCC
>DATLLM010000400.1:0-2994 GCA_035537855.1 Chloroflexota bacterium
CCCCGACCCCCTCCGCCCGCCGGCCGCGGCAGTGTTGCGCTCTACGCAACAGCGATCCGATATACGGCCTACGTGCGCTCCACGCTACCCCGCACTGGGCCGTCCGTCAAGTAGTAGTAGCTCAACTCCACGTTTATCGGAACCTTGTTGCGCTATACGGACCATGAGGGCGCGGGCAACGAGTCAGGGCGCCGGAGGATCGGCGCCCCGGGAGCCGCCCCGCCGCGTCCCCGCTGCTCACGCGCCCGCGCGCCGTCCGATGCAACAGAACAACAGCCGGTGCCCCAATGCAACCGTAGACGCGGGTGTCTCCGGCCTGGAGGGCGTCGGTCGCCAAAGGCGCGTCCGTTGGGCTTGGCCCCTGAAAGAAACACAAGCGATCAGCCCGGTGACGAACGACGCGCTGCGGCGGCTGCGGCCGCGCGGCCGCGGACCTGCTGCGGGCGCCCGGCGGGAGGACGCTGCCGATGCTCGGCCCGCCGAAGGCCCGCCACGTGGACCGGCCAGTGACGGCCGCGCTGGACGACCTGGTGCCGCCGGACCACTTCTATCGCCACCTGGGGGCGGCGCTCGACCTGGGCTTCGTGCGCGAGCTCGTCCGTGACCGCTACCCGGGGATCGGACGGCCCAGCCTCGATCCGGTCGTGTTCTTCCGGCTGCAGCTCACCATGTTCTTCGAGGGGCTGCGCTCCGAACGCAAGCTGCTCGAGACGGCGAGTCTGCACCTGGCCCACCGCTGGTACCTGGGCTACGCCTTGGACGAGCCCCTGCCCGACCACTCCACCCTGACCAAGGTCCGGCAGAGCCTGGGCGTGGGGGTGTTCCGGCGCTTCTTCGAGCACGTGGTGGAGCTGTGCCGTGACGCTGGCTTGGTGGGAGGGATGGAGCTCTTCTTCGACTCCACCCGCGTGCGGGCCAACGCCGCCGTGGACTCGGTGGTGCCTCGGCTTGGGCGGGTCGTCGGGGACCACATCGAGGCCCTCTTCCCCGAGGGCGGCGACGCGAGTGACGGGCCGCCCGGTGCCTCGGCGGGCGCGGCAGCCTCGCTCCCGGTGACCGTCGTGCCACTGCCCCCTCGGCCGCTCCCGGCGGCCCCGCCTGCCCCGCGCCGCGCCGGCCGGCAACGGCTCGTCCTCGGGTCCCCGCACTGGGACCTCCTGGAGCGCGGCCGCCTCGACCCGGGTCGCCCCTTGGCGTCGGGCTACCGGCGCCTCTCGGCGGAGCGGGTCAGCCGGACCGACCCCGACGCTGCCCTCATGCGCACGGCGGCGGGCGGCCCGGCCGTGCGGGGCTACCAGACCCACTACGTCGTCGACGGCGGGCGGGCCCGGATCATCCTCCACGCCTTCAGCACCCCCGGGGACGTCATGGAGGGGCAGACGCTGCAGGATCTCCTGTGGCGAGTGCGGTTCCGCTGGCGGGTGCACCCCAAGCGCGGGGTGGGCGACTCCAAGTACGGCACGGTGGCCAACATCCGGGCCTTGGAGGATGCCGGCATCCGGGCCTCCTTCTCCCTGGCCGATACCGCGCACCGCGACAGTCCCTGCTACTCGTTGGCGGCCTTCAACTACGGCGCCGCGCGGGACGAGTTCCACTGCCCGCAGGGGCAGCCTCTCCGACGCTTCCGGGTCGCCTGGGAACGCGAGCTCGTGGGCTACGTCGCCGAGCCCGCCGTCTGCAACGCCTGCCCGGCCAAGTCCGCGTGCACGCCCGGCACGTCCGGCCGCCAACTCCGCCGCTCGCTCCACGAGGCGTACCTCGACCGCGTGCGGGCCTACCACGCGACCGAGTCCTACAAGCGGGCGATGCGTAAGCGCAGCGTGTGCGGTTTCGGCACATCAGCACCGCTGGCAGTTTCGTGTCATCGTGCCCGCTACGGCGCCGGGCAGCGCCACGCTCCCGCGGTGGGGAACGTGGCCCGGCCGGGCCTGGAGGGAGGCGGGATGGAGGCGGTGTGGTACGCCGACCGGGCCCGGTTGCGGCGTCGGGCGCGCACCCGGGGCGACTACACGGTGGCCGAGCTCGCCCAAGCTCTCGGCCGCTCCATGAGTTGGGTCAAGAAGTGGCGGCGGCGATTGGGCGAGGCCCCACGGGACGACGAGGCGGTCCTGCACCGCCGGTCGCGGGCCCGGACGCACCCCCCGGCCGCCGTCCCCCCGCCGGTCGTGGAGCGGCTCCTGGCCATCCGCGACGCGCCCCCGGCACACCTGCAGCGCACTCCCGGGCCGAAGGCCATCCTCTACTTCCTGCACCATGACCCGGAGCTCCGCGCGGCGGGGCTGCCGCTGCCGCGGTCGACGGCGACCGTCTGGCGGATCCTCCGGCGCCACGGGCGCATCGCCCGGCGCCGCGGCCAGCTCCGCGAGCCGTGGGACCTCCCCCCGCCGCTGACGAGCTGGCAGCTGGACGTCAAGGACGTCTCCACGGTCCGCGCCGAGCGGACGGACCCCACGCGCAAGCGCCAGCACGCCGTCGAGGCGCTCAACTGCGTCGACTGCGGGACGTCCCTGCTCGTCTCGACCGACGTCCGCGCCGACTTCACGGAGGAGACGACGCTGGACGCGGTGGCCGCCCTCCTCCGGGAGCACGGCCTGCCGGCGGAGGGCACCGTCGACCGCGACCCGCGATTCGTCGGCGGGCCGGGGACGGGGGATTTTCCTTCGCCGGTCCTGCGCTTCCTGGCCTGCCTGGGCGTCGCGGTGCAGGTCACCCCGCCACGGCGCCCCGACCGCCACGCCTTCGTCGAGCGCTACCACGGCACCGATGACCGGGAGTGCCTGCAGGTGCACAAGCCGGCCACGCTCGAGCGGGCGCGCGAGGTCACCGCCGCCTTCCGCGCGCACGACAACGGCGAGCGGCCCAACCAGGCCCGCAGCTGCGGCAATCGCCCCCCGCTAACGGCCTTCCCCGCCCTGCCGCCGCGTCCACCGGTGCCCGCCGAGGTCGACCCGGACGCCTGGCTGCGCTTGGTGGAGGGGCGCCGCTACGTGCGCA
>DATLLM010000401.1:0-6484 GCA_035537855.1 Chloroflexota bacterium
CCCGCCGTGCTGCTCCTCTCGGACGGAGCGCAGACGGCGGGCACGGCCGATCCCCTGGCCGTCGCCCAGCGGGCGCGGGAGCTGGGCATCCCCGTCTACACCATCGCCCTGGGCACCGCCAACGGGACGATCGAGTCGCCCGACGCCCCCGGCACCGGGCAGCTGCTGGCCGTCCCGCCGGACGAGACCACCCTGCGGCGCATCGCCGACGTCACCGGCGGGAAGTTCTTCACCGCCCCGACGGCGGACGACCTGAAGCAGGTCTACGAGGGCCTGGCCGAGGCGGTCAACGTGGTCGAGGAGCCGCGGGAGATCACCGCCGGGGCCGCGGGCGCCGGCGCCGCCCTCCTGCTCGCCGGCGGCGCGCTCGCCCTCGCCTGGTTCAACCGCTTCCCCTGACGGGGCCGAAGTCCCAGCTCCGGAGTCGCAGGTCCCGGGTCCGAAGGCCCACGTCCGAAGGCCGGCGGGTTCGTCAAGGGTCGCGCGCTGCGGTAGCCTCAGGGGCACCAATCCCGGCAGAGGAGCGAAGCCGTGCCCGACTTCCCGATCGTCGACTGCCACGTCCATCTCTGGGACCCGGAGCGGTTCCGGATGTCCTGGCTGGACTCCAACGAGCGCCTGAACCGGCCCTTCCTGCTGCGCGAGTACCGCGAGGCGACGGCGGGGATCGAGGTCGGCGCCATGGTCTACCTGGAGGTGGACCTCGATCCCGAGTACAAGCTGCTCGAGGCCCGCTTCGTCGACGGCCTGGCGAGCCAGGACCCGCGCCTGGAAGGGATCGTCGCCTCGGCGCCGGTGGAGGACGGGGACGCGGTGCAGAGCTACCTCGACGACCTCTCCGCCGTCGGGCCACGCCTGAAAGGCATCCGGCGCATCACCCAGTCCGAGCCGGACCCGGCCTTCTGCCTCCAGCCGGGCTTCGTGCGCGGGGTGCAGCTGCTGAACGACTACGGCCTCTCCTTCGACATCTGCATCAACCACCGCCAGCTGGCGAGCACCGTCCGCCTGGTGGAGCAGTGCCCGGACGTGCGCTTCATGCTCGACCACATCGCCAAGCCGGAGATCCGCGGCGAAGGGCTCGACCCCTGGCGGGAGCAGATGCGCCAGCTCGCGGCCTTCCCCAACGTGACCTGCAAGATCAGCGGCGTGGTGACCGAGGCCGATCCGGCGGGCTGGACGGGGGGCTGGACGGTGGACGACGTCCGCCCCTACATCGAGCACGCCCTCGAGGTCTTCGGCGAGGACCGGGTGGCCTACGGCGGGGACTGGCCGGTGGTGCTCAACGCCGCGCCCTACCGGCGCTGGGTGGAGACGCTGGAGACGATCACCGCCGGCCTCTCCCCCCAGGCGAAGCGCAAGCTGTGGGCGGCCAACGCCCGGCGCTTCTACCGCCTCGACCGCTGAGCGGAGGGGGGCGCCCCCGGCGCCCCGGGGAGGAGGGCGGCGGCGCGGTATAGTCGCCCGATGAGCACGAGCAAGCGTCCGCCGAAGATCGCCATGATCGGCGCCGGGAGCGTCGTCTTCGCCAAGCGCCTCCTGGTGGACCTGCTCTCCTGGTCGGCGCTGCGGGACAGCGAGATCGCCCTGATGGACATCCATCAGGGCCGGCTCGACCTGATCCACGCCCTGGGGACGCGCCTGGTGCAGCAGGAGGGACTCGGCGCCCGGATCACCAGGACGACCGACCGCCGGGCGGCCCTGGACGGCGCCGACTACGTCATCTGCTCCATCCAGGTCGGCGGCCTGGAGATGTACGAGCCGGACGTGGAGATCCCCCGGCGCTACGGCATCGACCAGACGGTCGGCGACACCCTGGGGCCCGGCGGCGTCTTCCGCGGCCTGCGCACCGTCCCCGTGCTCGTCTCCATCGCCCGGGACATGGAGGCGCTCTGCCCGCACGCCCTGCTCATCAACTACTCCAACCCGATGAACATCAACATGTGGGGCGTCTCGGCCGCCACCAGGATTCGCAACATCGGGCTCTGCCACTCGGTGCAGGGCACGGCCGGCCAGCTCGCCCGCTACATGGGCGTCCCCCCCGAAGAGCTCTCCTTCTGGTGCGCCGGGATCAACCACCAGGCCTGGTACCTGGACCTGCGCCGCGGACACGGCGGGGCGCGCGGGGAGGACCTCTACCCCCTGCTGCGCCAGAAGCTGGACGACCCGGAGACGTTCGCCCGCGACCGGGTGCGCTTCGAGGTGATGCGCCACTTCGGCTACTTCGTCACCGAGAGCACCCACCACATGAGCGAGTACGTCCCCTGGTTCCGCACCTCGAGCGAGCAGATCGAGCGCTTCACCACCCCCCGCTGGGACTACTTCGACATCTGCAAGAACCGCCAGGACCCGCACTACGAGAAGATGGAGCGCCAGGCCAGGGGGGAGGAGCCGGTCGAGACCGACCGCACCCACGAGTACTGCTCGTACATCGTCAACAGCATGGAGACGAACACCCCGTACGTGATGAACGCCAACGTGCAGAACACGCTCGGGCGCTCGAGCGGGGTGGCCGGCGGGGCCGGCGCCGTGCTGATCAGCAACCTGCCCCCGGCCTGCAACGTCGAGGTGCCCTGCCTGGTCGACGGCTCGGGCGTGCGCCCCTGCGCCGTCGGCGACCTGCCGGAGCAGCTGGCGGCGATCAACCGCACCAACGTCAACGTGCAGGCCCTGGCGGTTGAGGGGGCCCTCAGCGGCGACCGGGAGATGATCTACCGGGCGGTGCAGATGGACCCCCTGACGTCCGCCCTGCTGACCCTGGACCGGACGCGGCAGATGGTGGACGAGCTGTTCGCCGCCGAGGCGTCCGTCCTGCCCCAGTTCGCCACCCGGCGCCAGCGGGCGGACGTCGCCGTCGCCGTCTGACGCCGGGACCGTCCGCATGGAGCGTCTGCGCGCCGGACTGGCGGCCCTGCTGCCGCCGGAATCCCCGGCGGCCGGCCTGGCCAAGATCGCGGCGACCCTGCGGCGGGCCGCCGCGGCGGGCTGCGCCGTCGTCTGCTTCCCCGAGGCCTACCTGCCCGGGCTGCGGGGGACGGGCGACCCCCTGCCGCCCCCGGACGGGGCGGCCCAGGCGGCCGCCCTCGATTCGATCCGCGCGGCCTGCCGCGCCAGCGGCGTCGCCGCCGTCGCCGGCCTGGAGTGGGTCTCCCCGCTGGGCCTGGAGAACCGGGCGTTCGTCGTCGGCCCGGACGGCGCCGTCCTCGGCCACCAGACCAAGAACCAGATCACTCCCGGCGGCGAGGCGGCGCACTACGTCCCGGACGGGCAGCGCCGCCTCTTCCGCCTCAACGGGGTGACCTTCGGCATCGTCATCTGCCACGAGGGGTGGCGCTACCCGGAGACGGTGCGCTGGGCCGCCGTGCGCGGGGCGCGCGTCATCTTTCAGCCGCAGTGGACGGGGAGCCACCGCCGCCC
Source organism: Chloroflexota bacterium (assembly GCA_035537855.1). GTDB lineage: Bacteria > Chloroflexota > UBA11872 > UBA12225 > UBA12225 > DATLLM01. The sequence continues at coordinate 3,415 of DATLLM010000401.1, forward strand.
CTCGGGCGGGCGCACGGCGGCGGACTACGACCGCGACCGGCCCTGGGGGCGCTCCTTCTACGAGCAGGCGATGGCCTGCCGCGCGCAGGAGAACTCCGTCTACTTCGCCAGCGTCAACCAGGCCATGCGCTACCAGAACTCGGCCACCAGCCTGATCGACCCCGCCGGGCGGCTGGTCGGCCACGTCCCCTACGGCGTCGAGGACCTGCTCGTCGCCGACCTCGACCTGAGCCTGGCCAGCGGCTACTACGCCCGGCGCTACAACCCCGCCTGGTACCCGGAGAGCCCGCCGGCGCTCGCCTACGACCCGGACGGCGGCGCGGGCGCGGGCCGCACCGGCGCCTGATCCGGACGGCGTGCCGGGCTTCGGCCGACCCGGCGGGGCCTCACGCCGTGACCACGCCGCGGCCGATCGCCTGCCGCTCGACGGCCGCCACGTCCAGCTCGCCCCCCAGGCCGGGGGCGGTGGGGAGCAGCGCCCGGCTGCCGTCGAAGCCGATCGGCTCGACCAGGAAGTGCTCGACGTGCAGGCGGTTGCCCATGATGTCGCTCGGCAGGGTGCAGGCCGGCGCAGCGGCGCAGGCGTGGACGTAGGACAGATCCATCGGGCCGCAGTCGTTCCCCGAGCCGTGCCAGCAGGGAATCCCCGCCTCGCCCGCCAGGCGGGCCATCTCGACGAAGGCGACCATGCTCGGCGGGCTGGCGTTGACCGCGTCGATGCAGCCGCCGTCGATCGCCCGGCGCAGATCGTCCACCCGCCCCAGGTGCAGCGCCAGCGGGATACCCGTGCCCTGCATCTCCCGGCGCAGCCGGGCGTACTCGCCGAAGTCCTCCTTGGGGATGGGGTCCTCGAAGACGGCGACGTTGCCGATCGCCCCCAGCCGCCGGGCCAGCCCGGCGGCGTCCTCCCGGCGGTAGAAGCGGGTGTTGGGGTCGACCGTCACCGGCATGTCCGGGACGGCCTCCCTGACCGCCGCCATGCGCTCCACCATCGGGTCCTCCAGCGTGCACTTGATCTTCATCCCGTGGAAACCCTGCCCGCGCCCCTCCTGCGCCCAGCGGGCCAGATCCTGCGGCGAGCGCCGCCCGCTCCACCAGTCCACCTCGACGCTCTCCCGCACCGGCCCGCCCAGGAGGTCGACGGCGCGCAGCCCGCGGGCCTTGCCGACGGCGTCGAAGACGGCCATCTCCAGCGCCTGGTAGGCCGCGCCGGGGGCCACCGGCAGCGCCGCCAGATCGAGCGCCAGCAGGTCCTGCCCGAGCAGCGCCTGCGCCCCAGCCACCAGCGCCGCCTCGGGGGTGCCGCGGGAGGTCTCGCCGGCGCCCACGACGCCGCCCTCCGTGTGCAGGCGCAGCAGCAGCTTGGGCACCTCGTCCCAGCGGGGCTCGCGGTATTCCGGCTCCGGGCCGTTGATCGTGCCCGGGCGCATATGCTGGTTGACCAGAAACCACTCCAGCCGGGTGGCGCGGAGCGTCGACATCGGCGGGCCCTCCCTCTCGTTGCTCGGTACTCGCTGCTCGGTACTCGCTGCTCGGTACGGTCTGCCCGGTACGGTCTGCCCGGCCCTCAGCCCCGGGGCGAGCGGGCCTCGGGCGCCCCGACGGTGGCCCCTTCCGGGGCCGGCACGGGCCCCCGCAGCAGGGGGTCGTCGGTCTCCTCCATCCACCGCTCGAGGCGCCGGCGCAGGGACTCCAGGACGGGGGCCTGCGCGGGATCGGCGGCCAGGTTGTGCCGCTCCTGGGGGTCGAAGACGAGGTCGAAGAGGGACTCGCTCGCGGTCGCCCGCTCGCCCCAGCCGTGGGCCAGCCAGACGTCCTTGGACGGGCCGTCGTCGCAGTCCGAGAGCATCGGCCGGCCGTAGTCGTCGTAGCGCCGGATGTACTTCCAGCGCTCGGTGCGCACGGCGCGCTGCGGCTCGTACGGGACGTGGTAGTTGACCTCGGAGAAGACGGCCTCGTGCAGGCGCTCGACCTCGCCGCGCAGCAGGGGGAGCAGGGACGCGCCCTGCAGCCAGTCCGGCGGGGCGACGCCGGCCAGCGCGCAGACGGTGGGGAAGACGTCCAGGTGGGTGACGGGGGCGTCGACCACCGTCCCCTCGGGGAGTCCCGGGCCGCGGAGGATGAGCAGCACGCCGGTGCCGTGATCGGTCAGGTTGCACTTCATCGCCGGGAAGGCGATGCCGTGGTCGGTGGTGCAGATCACCAGGGTGCGCGACGCCAGCCCGGTGGCGTCGAGGGCGTCCAGGATCTCCCCCACCGCGCCGTCCCAGACGCGGACGCTGGCCTTGAAGTCGGCCACGTCCCGGCGCGTCTCCGGGGTGTCCGGCAGGGGCGCGGGGGGCAGACAGTAGCGGGCGTCCTCGGCCGGCGACCGCTGGGGGTCGGCGTCCCGGAACACGCGGTGCGTCTCGCTGAAGCCGGCGTCAAGGAAGAAGGGCCGCCCGGCGGCCGCCGCCCGGCGCAGGAAGGCGGTGGCGTTGGGCACCACCTCCTCCGCCCGCCCGCCGCGCTCGATCACCTCGTAGCCGGTGCGGGCGGGATCGCGCACCACGTGCTGCACCCCGGTCAGCGCGGTCAGGTAGCCCTCGCCGCGCAGCGTCCAGGCCAGATGGCGCTCGGGGTGCTGCAGCTCGAAGCCGCGGTGGGCCAGGCCCAGCTGGCCGCAGCTGTGGGCGTACTGCCCGGTGAGCAGCGCGGCGCGGGAGGGCGAGCAGGTGGGACTGACGCAGAAGTTGCGCCGGAAGAGGACGCCCGATTCGGCCAGGCGCTGCAACCGCGGCGCGGGCACGGCGTGCCCGTAAGGCTGGACGTAGCGTCCGGTGTCGTGGGAGTGGAGGTAGACGACGTTCAACGGGGGCATGCCGGCCTCCTGCCGCCCCGCCCGGGGCGCCCGCCGCCCGGGGCGCCCCGGGCCCGTCCGCCGGGCCGCGCCTGCGGGCCTTGTGGGATCCTGTAGTATGCCCAACGAGGAGACCGCGCAGATCGCGTCTTGCTGCGCCGCCGCCCGCGCGGACGTCACCGACACCGCCGCCGGGATCGCCGGCGGCGCCCTCCCGGCGAGCCCCCCATC
>DATLLM010000402.1:0-5307 GCA_035537855.1 Chloroflexota bacterium
GCCCGCCCTATCCCTGCCCGCCCCGGGGTGCCGGGGCGGGGGCGCTCAGGCGCCGGTCAGCTGGGCGTAGAACTCCTGCATGTCTTCCAGCTTGTTCAGGGTGACGGCGTCCTTGATCGTGCCGTCGTCGGTTATGCCGCAGGCGGCGAGGATGGACTGCCGCGTGCTGTCTCCGTGGTTGTAGCCGGCGATGGCCGCGTTGTGGGTGGAGATCCGGTCGGCGGCGATGTGCCCGCCGTTCTGCTCCAGCACCCAGCGCTCGAACTGCGGGTAGGTGGGGAGCTCCGACTTCAAGTAGCCGAGCGTCTTCTCGCGGTCGAGCCCCAGGCCGTTCAGGGTCATCTGGTCGAAGCCCGAGCCGCACTCGTCGTAGTCGTCCGGGAGCAGGCCCTTGGCGCTGAGCAGCGCCTTCTGCCACAACCGGGGCAGGTGCACCGCACCGAGCGGGCCCCGTACGTCCGAGGAGATCATCGGCACCATCTTCTGCGTCTCGGCCATGCACATCCTCCCCACAGGACTACCACAGGACTACCCCGGGGAACCGCGCCCTCCGGGGGGGTCACTGTAGCAGACTCGATGGCGCTCGACCGGCCCCCCGGCGGCGTCAGACGTAGTAGCCGATGCGGTGGATGGCGAACTCCTGGTGGCCGATGGCTTCGGCGTTGGTCGGGCGCCCGTTGCAGACCTCGATCATGAGGCGGAACAGGCGCTCGCCGAGCTCCTCTTTGGTGGCCGTGCCCTCCACGATGGGGGTGGCCGAGAAGTCGATGTTGTCCTCCATCCGGGCCACCGTCGCCGGGTTGGCGCAGACCTTCATCACCGGATAGACGGCGTTGCCCAGGGCGGTGCCGCGCCCGGTGGTGAAGATGCAGAGGTGGGCGCCGGCCGCCGCCTTGGCGGAGACGGAGACGCCGTCGTGCCCGGGGGTGTCCATGACGAACAGCCCCTTGCCGGTGGGGCGCTCGGCGAAGTCCAGCACGCCCTCGATCGTGCGCGAGCCGGCCTTGTAGATGCAGCCCAGGCTCTTCTCCTCGATCGTGGTCAGGCCGCCGGCCATGTTGCCCGGGGTGGGGTTCCCGCCGGCGACGCTGGCCCCGACGGCGTTCGCCGCCTTCTCCACGTTGGCCACGATCTCGAAGAGGCGCCGGGCGACGTCCGCGTTGCGCGCCCGGCGGGCGAGGACGTGCTCCGCGCCCATCAGCTCGGTGGTCTCCGAGAGGATGGCCGTGCCGCCGCGGTCGACGACCATGTCCGAGACGACGCCGACGGTGGGGTTGGAGGCCATCCCCGAGGTGGCGTCCGAGCCGCCGCACTCGGTGCCGATGATCAGGTCGGACAGGGGGCGCTCCACCCGCTGCTGCGCGGTCAGCCGGGCGGCCAGCCGCTGCCCCAGCTCGACGCCGCGGGCGATGGCCCGGAGCGACCCCCCGGCGGCGTCCAGCGCGAAGCCCTCGATCGGCTTCCCCGGGGCCAGGACGCGGGCGGTGGTCAGGACGCGCTCCGCCTCGCCCCCGGCCTCGGTCACGCCCACGATCACTACCGCCCCGGCGTTGGGGCTGGAGGCGGCCCCGGCCAGGACGCGCTCGGTCAGGGCCCGGGACTCGACGCCCTCGGTGCCGTCGTCCATCAGGGGCAGCGCCACGGCCCCCGGAATCAGGGCGGCGACCCGCCGGGCGACGGTGTTCGCCGCCGCCGCCGCCGGGACGATCAGCAGGTTGTTGCGGATGCCGACCGTGCCGTCCGGGCGGGCGAAGCCGAAGAAGGTCGCCGGCAGGAGCGCCCCGCCGGCGCCGTCGGTTGCGCTCACCGGCGCCCTCCCTCTCCCGCGGGACCCGCTGGCCCCTCGCCGCCGCCGGCCGGGACGGCGCGCCAGACCTCCTCGACGAAGCGCGCCTCCGGCAGGGCGCCGAGGAACTCCACCGTGCCGCCGGCGCCGCTGACCACCGTCTTGGGCACCGCCTGGACGGCGAACTCGGCGCTCAGGGCCGGGAACTCGTTGGCCTCGATCACGTCCGCCGTCACGGCCGGGCTCTCCATCGCCAGCTGGTGGGCCAGCCGGGCGACGGACGGGCAGTGCGGACAGGTGGGGGTGACGAAGACCTGCACGTGCAGCGGCTCGGTCAACCCGGCCAGGCGCGCGCGGGTCGCGTCCGAGAGGCGCGTCCGCCGGCGCGAGACGTCGGCGATGTCCTCCAGGATCGTGGCGAACTCGTAGCCGGAGGGCAGGCCGAAGAAGCGCACCTCGCCGCCGGTGGGGGCGGGGCCGGCGGGATCGCCGGGCGCCGCCGCTTCCGCGCGCTCCTCACCCTCCTCACCCTCCGCGCCGTCCGCGCCGTCCGCGCCCTCCGGCCAGGGCCGGATCAGCAGGGCGGGGGAGCGCTCGACGCCGTAGCGGCGGGCCAGCTCCGGCTCGCCGCGGGGGTTGTGCACTTCCAGGTGCAGCCGGGGGGAGAGGCCGGCCAGCTCCTCCAGCAGCAGCCGGGTCTGGCGCCCCGTCTGGGGCTCCTCCCGGCCGGGAACGAACAGCCCGCTCGGGGGCTGCACGAAGAGCAGGAGGCGGACGTCCGCGACCAGATCGCGGTCCAGGATGGTGCGCAGCCGCTCCCGCTCGGCCGGCCCGATGATGCTCATCTCCACGGTCTTGACCCCTCCCTGTATGGTAGCGCTCGGGGGGTCGCGGGCGCCCCGGCGACCGCCGGCCGTACGCGGGCGCGCCCCGGGCGTCCTCTGGCGGGCGGGGGGGCTGTGCTAGAATCCCGGGTACCCCACACCTTCTGCTCAACTCTCGGACGTGGGGTGAGGATCTGCGTGAAAGTCACCACCGAGAAGCCGGAGCCCGGCGTCGCCGCGCTGACCGTCGAGGTCCCGGTTGAGGACTTCGATCGAGCGATCGACCAGGCCTGGCGGCGGGTCGCGGGGCGGGTCAATATCCCCGGCTTCCGCCGCGGCAAAGCCCCCCGGCCACTCGTCGAGCGCCACGTCGGCTCGGCTGCGATCAACGACGAGGCCCTGCGCCGGCTGCTGCCCGAGCGCTACGACGCCGCCGTCGAGGAGACGGGGATCGCCCCGATCGAGCGCCCGGCGTTCGACATCGTGCAGCTCGAGCCGGGGAAGCCCCTGGTCTTCAAGGCCACGGTGGCCGTCCAGCCCACCGTCGAGCTGGGGGACTACGAGCACCTGGAGGTGACGCCCGAGCCGGTGGACGTCACCCAGGAGGAGATCGACAACGTCCTGAACCGGCTGCGCGAGGGCCAGGCGCAGTGGATCCCGGTGGAAGACCGGGGCCTGGAGATGGGCGATCAGGCCATCGTCGACCTGGGGGTGGAGTTCCCGCCGGAGGAGGGCCGTCCGGAGCGCAACACCGAGCGCAAGGACAGCGAGGTCATCCTGGGCGAGAACAGCTACCCCGAGGGCTTCGACCGGGAGATGCTCGGCGCCCGCCCGGGCGAGACGCGTCGCTTCTCCCTGACCTGGGGCGCCCGCCCGCCGGCCCCGGCCGAGGCGGACGAGGCGGCCGAGGCGGCCGAGGCGGACGGCGAAGCGGAGGCGGCCGAAGGGGCCGAAGGGGCCGAAGAGGCCGAAGAGGCCGGAGCCGGCGAGGAGACGGAGGGCGCTGAGGGCGCCGCGGGCGCTGAGGCGAGCGCCGCGGGCGGCCCGACCACCGCCTTCACGGTGGCGGTCAAGGACGTCAAGCGCAAGCAGCTCCCCGAGCTGGACGACGACTTCGCCAGGTCCCTCGGCGAGCACGAGACGATGGCGGCCCTGACGGCCACCGTTCGCGCCCGGCTGGCCGAGGAGGCGCTGCGGTCGGCCAGGGGGGCGATCGAGAACCGGGTGGTCGAGGCGGCCGTCGCTCAGGCCAGCTTCGAGGTGCCGGAGCGGCTGGTGGAGGCGGAGACGGACGCCATCGCCCAGGACCGGCGCCAGACGCTGACCAACCAGGGGCTGACGGTCGAGCGCTACCTCACCCTGCTCGGACGCAGCGAGGCGGACTGGCGGGCGGAGCTGCGCCAGCAGGCGGAGCGCCAGATCCGGGCCCGGGTGCTGCTGGACGCGATCGTCGAGCGCGAGGGGCTCGAGGTCTCCCCGGACGAGGTCGAGGACGAGATCGAGACCACAGCGCAGAGCTACGGCGAGCAGGCCGACCAGGTGCGCCGGGCGCTGATGACCCAGGAGTCCCGGCGCCGCATCGCCGGCACCCTGCGGCGCCACAAGGCGATCGAGCGCCTCGTCGCCGCCGCCGGAGGCTACCCGGTCCTGCCCGAGGGACTGGCCGCCGCCGTCGAGGCGGAGACCGGGACGGAGCCGGCCGGGGCGGAGCCCGCGCCGGAGCCCGCGCCGGAGCCCGCGCCGGAGCCGGGAGCGACAACCGTCCGGGCCGCAGCCCCGGCGGCGGACGCCGGGGCGCCCGAGACCGCCGAGCCGGCCGAGAGCACACCCGAGACCGCCGAGACCGCCGAGACCGCCGAGAGCACACCCGAGACGACACCACCGGCATCGCCGGCACCGGAAGCCGCCGGAGCACCGGCGACGCCACGCGCGTCGGAAACGGCCGGGTAGCGCCGGCACCAGCGACGGCTCAGGAGGCAGGAGGGCACAACCATGGGGCTCATCCCGTACGTCATCCAGACCACCCCCCGCGGCGAGCGCGGGATGGACATCTACTCGCGCCTGCTGCTCGACCGGATCATCTTCGTCGGCACGCCGATCGACGACCAGATCGCCAACACGATCGTGGCCCAGCTCATCCTGCTCAAGTCCGAGGACCCGGACAAAGACATCTCCATGTACATCAACTCCCCGGGCGGGGCGATCCACGCCGGTCTGGCGATCTACGACACGATGCAGTACGTGATCCAGACCAGCAAGTGCAAGATCGAGACGCTCTGCTACGGCATGGCCGCGAGCTTCGCCGCCATCCTGCTCGCCGGCGGCTCCAAGGGGCGCCGCTACGCCCTGCCGAACGCCACCGTGCTGATCCACCAGCCGTGGTCGCAGGGGGGCGGGGTGCGCCAGGCGAGCGACGTGGAGATCGAGGCCCGGGAGATGCTGCGGGTGCGCAGCAAGCTGAACGAGATCCTCTCCCAGCACACCTCGCAGCCCCTCGACCGCATCCAGCGGGACACCGACCGCGACTACTACATGACCGCCGAGCAGGCCGTCGAGTACGGCATCGTCGACGGGATCATCTCCCAGGCCCCGGCCGAGGTCGAGCAGGCCGCCGCCGGCTAGACCGCGGCGGAGCCCTCCGGTCTCCTGCCGCCGGAACGGCCCGCCGCCGGGGCCGCCGCCGGGACCGGAGAGCGG
>DATLLM010000403.1:0-2585 GCA_035537855.1 Chloroflexota bacterium
CCCGGATGTCCGCCCCGACCCCACGGCGCCCCGCGCCGTCGGCGTCCTGGGCGGGACGTTCGACCCCATCCACCACGCCCACCTCTTCACCGCCGAGGTCGCCGCCGCCGCCGCCGGCCTCGAGCGCGTCCTGCTCGTCCCGGCGAGCCAGTCCCCGCTCAAGTCACCCGCCGCCGGCACCCCGGAGGAGCGCCTGACCATGGCCCGCCTCGCCGCCGCCGGCAACCCCCTGCTGGAGGTGAGCACGGTCGAAGCCGACCGGCCCCCGCCCTCGTTCATGGCCGACACCCTGGCCCTGCTCGCCGCCCGGCACCCCGGCGCGGAGCTGACCCTGATCCTGGGCATCGACGCCCTGCAGGACCTGCTGAAGTGGCGCGACCCGGAGCGCGTCCTCGACCAGGCCCGGGTGCTCGCCGTCTCCCGCCCCGGGTACGACCTGGCCGTCCCCGCGGCCCTCCGGGAGCGCCTCGGGGCGCGGGCGGAGCGCATCACCCTCCACCCCATGCCCCTGCTGGAGATCTCCTCGACGGAGATCCGGCGGCGCTTCGCCGCCGGGCTGCCGGTGCGCTACCTGCTGCCCGAAGCGGTCGAGCGCTACGCCCGCCGGCGGGGCCTCTACCGCCCCGGTCGCCCACCGGCGACCTGAGTCCAGGGGAGACGATGGTATACTCGGGGAGAGCTACACGAGCAGATTGTATGGCGCAACCCCTACCTGAATCAGAAGCCGAGACGCTGGAGGGGCGGGAGACGGCGGAGGAAGCGGAGACGCAGCAGGGCGTCACCATTCCGGTCCTGGCCGATCAGCCCGTCCAGCCGGCCAACCCGGACGGGTACCCCGAGCCGCTGGCCCTGGCCAAGGAAGTCGTCCAGTTCGCCTCGGATAAGGGCGCCGCGGACATCCTGCTGATGGACATCCGCCGGCTGTCCATCATCGCCGACTACTTCATCATCTGCAGCGGCGACAACGAGCGCCAGATCCGCGCCATCACCCGGGGAATCCAGGACGGCGTGGACGAGCGCTGGGGGCTCGACCCTTTGCACCGCGCCGGAGCCGAGCAGGAGCAGGCGGGCTGGGTGCTGCTCGACTACGGGAGTGTGGTCATCCACGTCTTCTCGCCCCAGATGCGGGAGTTCTACCGCCTGGAGCGCCTGTGGAGCGAAGCGGCCACCCTCTTGCGCATGCAGTGATCGCAACACTCGCGTGATCGCCAGGCGCGTTCGGGGAGCAGCAGCAACGGTGCCGCCTACATCCTCGGGGTCCGGTAAGGACCACTTCTTCCTCGTGGGTATCCTGCTGGGCAGCGCCTGCGGCCTGATCCTCGGCTCCGCCCTGGGGTTCGAGCTGCGGCCGGACCGGATCAAGGCCCTCAAGCGGGCGGTGCGCCGCCTGCGGGGGGAGGAGGACCGCCCCCGCTTCGACCTCATGGTCTAGCGCGGTCCCGGCTCCGCCCCCGGGCTCCGCCCCCGGGCTCCGCCCCCGGCGATCCCCACACACGGGGGCCAGAACGGCGAGGCCCCGGCCAGGGGGCGGGGGCGCAGTCCCCCCACGAAGCGGGCGCTATCCGCCGGTGGCGGTGTACCCCCCGTCGACGGCGATCTCCGCTCCGGTCACGTAGGACGCGTCGTCGGAGGCCAGGAAGAGGGCGACGCTGGCGATCTCCTCCGGGCGGGCGAGCCGCCCCAGGGGGGTTGAGGCCTCGAACGCCTCCCGCTTCCGGGGGTCGGCCAGGTACGGCGCCTGCATCGGCGTCTCCACGATCCCCGGGTGGATGATGTTCGCCCGGATGTTGTTCCGGGCGTACTGCACCGCGAGGGACTTGGTCAGCGAGATCAGGGCCCCCTTGCTCGCCGTGTAGGCGTCCTGGGGCAGGGTGAAGCCGCGCAGGGCGGAGACGCTGCCGACGACGACGATGGCCCCGCCGCCGGCGGCGATCAGGTGGGGGATGCCGTACTTGCAGGTGAAGTAGACGCCTTTCAGGTTGATCGCCATCACCCGGTCCCACCACTCCTCTTCGGTGTCCACCACCGAGCGGTCGCGGTCCTTCCACAGCACGCCGGCGTTGTTGTAGAGGATGTGCAGGGCGCCGTAGTGCGCCACCGCCGCCTCGACCATGCGGCGCACGTCCGCGGCGACGCCGACGTCGCCGCGGACGAGGAACGCGTCGCCGCCGGCGGCGCCGACCTCGGCGACGGTGCGCGCACCCGCCTCGGGGTCGAGCTCGGCGACGACGACGCGGGCGCCGTGGGCGGCGAACAGCTTCGCCGCGGCGCGACCCTGGCCGTTCCCGGCTCCGGTGATGAAGGCGACCCTGTCCGTCAGTCGTGGCCCGATCACGCGCTCGTCCCTCTCCCCCGCCGTTCGGCGCCCGGCGCCCGGCGCCCGGCGCCCGGCGCCCGCCAGGCGCTCCCGGCTCAGATCCGCTCGAAGTAGCGCCCCAGCTCCCAGTCCGTCACCGCCCGGTCGAAGGCGTCGGCCTCGTGGCGGGCGGTGAGCAGGTAGTGCTCGACCACGCCGGCGCTGAGCGCCTCCCGGGCGGCGGCGCTGCCCTCCAGGGTAGCGATCGCCGCGCGCAGGGTGCCGGGGA
>DATLLM010000404.1:0-2500 GCA_035537855.1 Chloroflexota bacterium
CGCTCGACGGCGGCTCGTATCAGCTGGACATGCTCACCGGCGAGCTGGTGCCCGTGCCGGAGCGGACACTCGCCGAGCCGCTTCCGGCCCCCTACGAGGCGCCGGCCGCCGCGCCGGCCGTCCAGCGCCGGCGGCGGCGCCGCCGGCCGCCGGCGGGCATGGAGCAGCTCGACTTCTGGTCGGCGCCCGCCTCAGGCGAGTAGCCGCACGGCGGCCGCGTAGCCCTCGGCGCGCTCCGCCCGGCGCCGCACGATCGCAGCCAGCGCAGACGCCTGCTCCCGGTAGCGCACCTCAGGGTTGGCTTCCACCTTCTCCACCCAGGCGGGGGGCAGGCCGCCGACCCCGTGCAGGGCGCCGGCCAGGCCCCCCACCATGGTGGCGATGGTGTCCGCGTCCCGGCCGAAGTTGGCCCCGTTGACGATCGCCGCCTGCGGCTCACCGCCGGCGAGGCGGAAGATGGCCAGGGTCGCCGGCACGGTCTCCCGCGAGTCGGAGATGGTGGGGTAGAGGTGGCGCTCGTAGTAGAGCGCGCGGAAGCGGGCGTAGTCGCCCGCTTCGCCGGCCAGGTCGAGCGTCTGAGCGATGCGCTCGCGCATCTCGTGGCCGCTCTGGGGCAGGAGGTGGGCGGTGGCCGCCGCCACCATCGAGTCCGCGGTCGCGTCCGGGCTGAACGCCGCCGCCACGGCCGCCGCCATCGCGCAGGCGGCGTCGCGGCAGAAGCCGGAGGCCCCGTTGTGGATCAGCGAGGCCACGTCCAGCGTCTCCAGGGCCGCCTGCCTCGGGGCGCAGGCGTTGATGATGCCCATCGGGGAGATGCTCATCGCCGTCGAGGAGGACTGCATGTTGTCCCAGCCGGCGTAGGCGGGCAGGCGCAGACCGGCCTCGAACTTGTGGAAGGCGTTGCGCACGGGGATGAACCACAGGCGGTAGTTGCGCTTGCGGAAGTCGACGAAGGAGCGGGCGAAGTCGTCGCAGGTGACGTCGCCGCCGGTCTTGAAGATGGCGTCGATCAGCTGCTCGCGGATGGCCGTGTCGTCCGTGCCGGCGCCGCTGAAGTCGGTCACGCCCTGCGGGCCGTACTGCTCCTCGATCTGCTGGTAGGTCTTGCCCTCGGTCGGGGCGCCCATGGCGTCGCCGATCAGGCCGCCGAGGAGGCAGCCGTAGATCTTCTCCTCGAGCGCGCTCATGGCTTCGGCGTCCGGTTCTCCTGCTTGGCCACGTCCCACTGCTGCTGCAGCCGGCCGACCCACTCCCGCGGCGTCAGCTTCTCGCTGACGATGTCCACCAGCCCGTCCCAGTAGACGTCGACGAACTTGGCCGGGACGACGACGGAGACGTTGTAGCCCATCTCCTGCCCCGAGGCGATCGTCCGCAGGGCGCCGGCCATGCCCGGCGGCACCTTGAAGTCCTCCGGCTTGAATGGCACCGGCGTCACCTGGAAGAGGATCTCGGCGAAGTGGCGCCCGGCCGTCGGGGCCATCAGGAAGTCCAGGAACGTGACCGCCCCCTGGCGGTTCTTCGCCTCCGCCCAGACCGAGAAGCCGCCGCCGATGCCCCCGGCGATCGTCGGCTTGATCTTCGGGTCCTGGGACGGCGGGACGAAGAAGTCGTAGTCGAAGCCGGGGGCGTCGGTCTTGCGCCTCTCCAGTCCGGCCACCTCCCAGGTGCCGCTGCCCCACATGGCCTGCGTGCCGTTCTGGAGGTCGGCGGCCAGGTTGTAGGTGCCGGTCTGGTTGTCCGCCGGAATCCAGCCCTGGCGCATGAAGTCCACCAGGGTCTGCGCCGCTCTGGCCACGCCGTCCACCTGGTCCCAGTGCTTGTCCCGGTAGAGCAGGTCGTCGAAGCCGTCCTTGCCGATCAGGCCCATCAGGTAGATGCTGTAGTTGTGGCCGGGGTTGGTGCGCCCTTTGGCGATGTTCATCGGCGTCATCCCCGCCGACTTGAGCGTGCGGTTCAGGCTCAGGAAGGCGTCCCAGGTCTTCGGCGCCTCCTTGATCCCGGCCTTGGCGAAGGCGGTCTTGTTGTAGAAGACGGGCAGAAACTCCACCTCGTGGGGGACGCCCCAGGTCTTGCCGTAGAGCTTGCTGCGGTTGCGCGCCCAGGGCAGGACGCGCTTCAGGTTGGGCATGTTGGCGTAGTACTCGTCGAGGGCGAGCACCGACTTCTGGTCGACGAGGGGCTGCTGGTAGCTGGGCGGGATGTCCCGCTGCCAGACGTCCCAGGCCGTCCCCGAAGCCAGCGCGGCGAAGAGCTTGTCGTCCCGGGTCTGGCCCGCCGGCACCGGCGTGGTGTCGAACTCCAGCTCGAGCCCCGGCTGCGACGCCTTGAACTCCCCCTGGAGGGTCGTCCACAGCTGGCGGGCCTGATCGCTCGCGCCCTCCAGCCAGAAGAGCACCTTGCCCTGCGCCGCCGCACGGGGGGCCCCGCCGGCCGGCCCTTCCGTGCCGGAGGGACTGCAGGCGGCGACGGCGACGCTCCCCAGCGTCACCCCGAGCCACCC
>DATLLM010000405.1:0-4347 GCA_035537855.1 Chloroflexota bacterium
GTGGGCGGGGCGGCGGGGGACGCCTGGCTGACGGTGCGCGGGGCGCGCGAGCACAACCTGCAGGACGTCACCGCCCGCTTCCCGGTGGGCGTGCTGACCGTGGTCACCGGGGTCTCCGGGTCGGGCAAGTCCTCCCTGGTCAACGAGATCCTGTACAAGGCCCTGGAGCGGGACCTGATGCGGGCCAGCGTGCGCCCGGGGAAGCACGCCGGGCTGGAGGGGCTGCAGCACTTGGACAAGGTGATCGCCATCGACCAGGACCCCATCGGGCGCACCCCCCGCTCCAACCCCGCCACCTACGTCGGGGTCTACGACGACATCCGGGCCCTCTTCGCCCAGGTGCCGGAGGCGCGCATCCGCGGGTACAAGCCGGGGCGGTTCTCGTTCAACGTCAAGGGCGGGCGCTGCGAGGCCTGCCAGGGCGACGGGCTGAAGCGGATCGAGATGCAGTTCCTGGCCGACGTCTTCGTCCCCTGCGAGATCTGTGGCGGCAAGCGCTTCAACCGCGAGACCCTCGAGGTGCGCTTCAAGGACAAGACCATCGCCGACGTGCTGGGCATGACCGTCGACGAGGCGGCCGCCCTGTTCGCGAACGTGCCCCACGTCTCCCGCATCCTGCAGACCCTGCTGGACGTCGGGCTGGGCTACATGCACCTGGGGCAGCCCGCGCCCAACCTCTCCGGGGGCGAGGCGCAGCGGGTCAAGCTGGCTAAGGAGCTGTGCCGTCCGGACACCGGGCGCACCCTGTACATCCTGGACGAGCCGACCACCGGGCTGCACTTCGCGGACGTGCAGAAGCTGCTGGACGTCCTCGGCCGGCTGGTCGACCGCGGCAACACGGTGGTGGTGATCGAGCACAACCTGGACGTGATCAAGACCGCGGACTGGCTGATCGACCTCGGGCCGGAAGGGGGCAACGGCGGCGGCCGGATCGTCGCCGAGGGCACCCCGGAGGCCGTGGCCGTCGCCCCCGGGTCGATCACCGGGGAGTTCCTGCGCCCCATCCTGACGCCGCCGCCGGCCCCGGACGCGGGCGAGCGGCGCCTGGCGGTGACGCCGGAGAGCGTGCGCACCCTGCGCCAGTCCCTGGGCCTGACCCAGGCCCAGGCGGCCCGGGTGATCGGCATCTCCCGCGGGCTGCTGGCCGAGGCCGAGCGGGGGCGGCGGGCCGGCGAGCGGACGCTGGCCCGCATCGCCCTCGGACTGCGCGACCTCACGCCGCAGCCCTCGCTCGAGCCGCAGCCCCCGGCCTGAGCGCCCGAGCGCCCGAGCCGCCGGGTTTTCACGTGACACGGGCGCCGGGCCGCCCGGCCGGGTGTCACGTGAAAACCCGCTCCCGGGCCGCCCGGCCGGGCGGGGCAATGCCCCCGGCTCATCGCCCCCGCCGGAGGGGGTGGCTATACTTCAGGCGAGCGGTCGGCTGCACGGCGGACGCGGTCGCCCCACCCGCTCGCGGGGCGGGTCCCGTCCGCTCCCCCGTCCGGGGCGCTCCCACCATCTGAGAGGTACAGCACAGCCATGCGAGTCATCCGGGCGCAGACGTACGTCGGCTTCTGCGGGGGCGTCAAGCGGGCCTGGAACCGCGCCGTCAAGGCCGCCGGGGCGTCCGACGGGACGGTCTACCTGTCCGGCAAGCTGATCCACAACACGCCGGCGATGCAGGAGCTGGCCGGGCTCGGCGTGCGCACCCTGGACGAGGCGGACGTCGCCGCCGGCGTCGCCGGGAAGACGATCCTGATGCGCGCCCACGGCGAGGGCCCGGCGGCGTTCGAGCGGGCCCGCGCGCTCGGGCTCAACGTGATCGACGCCACCTGCCCGATCGTCACCGCCGTGCAGAAGATCGCCCTCCAGCTGGAGCAGGAGGGCTACCAGGTGATCGTCTTCGGCCACCGCGACCACCCGGAGGCCAGGGCGACCGTGGCCTACACCGACCACGGCATGATCGTCGAATCGGCGGACGAGGCGAAGTCCCTGCCCCACTACGAGAAGCTGGCCTCCATCGCCCAGACCACCATGCTGCAGGCGGACTACCTCGATCTGGTCGAGGTGCTGCGCACCAAGGCCGACCGCTACGAGGACCGGGGGCGCATCTGCGGCTGGACGCTGCACGCCCAGGACGAGGCGGTCGCCCTGGCCCGGGAGGTGCAGGCGATGGTCGTCGTCGGCGGGCGGGACAGCTCGAACACGATCCAGCTCGTCCGCGTCTGCCAGCCGCTCTGCCCGACCTACCACGTGGAGCTCGCCTCCGAGCTGCGGGCGAGCGACTTCGCCGGGCTGGAGGTGGTGGGGGTCGTCGCCGGCGCCTCGACCCGCGAATCGGACATCCGGGAGGCGATCGATTTCCTGGAGGCGATCGCCGCCCCTGCCCCCGCTCCGGAGCCGGCCGCCGTCTCGTGACCCGCTACGTCGCCTTCTTGCGGGCGATCAACGTCGGCGGGCACACGGTCAAGATGGAGGAGCTGCGCCGCCACTTCGCGGCCTTCGGCATCGAGGGCGCCACCACCTTCATCGCCAGCGGCAACGTGCTCTTCGAGGCCGCAGAGGCCGACTCGCCGGCCCTGGAGCGCCGCATCGAGCGCGGCCTGCACCAGGCCCTGGGGTACGAGGTGACCACCTTCGTCCGCTCGGACGCGGAGATCGCCGCCGTCGCCGGCTTCGTCCCCTTCCCGGACGCCACCGCCGCGCCCGGGGACACCAGCTACGTCCTCTTCTTGCAGCAGGCGCCGGACGCCGCCGTGCGCCGCCGCGTCGCCGCCCTCTCCAACGACGCCGACCAGTTCCGCGTCCACGAGCGCGAGCTGTACTGGCTGCGCCGGGGGAGCCTGCTGGAGTCGACGGTCAAGGACGTCGAGATCTCCCGGGCCCTGGGGCGGGCGCAGACCACGTCGCGCAACCTCAACACCGTGCGCCGCCTGGCGGCGAAGCTGCACCCCGCCTGATCGGGCCCGCCCCGGCGCCGGGCGCCCGCGGCCCGGCGGTCAAGGGCGCTCGCCGGCGGCGGGGCCGGCGGCCGGCGGCGCCGCCGGCAGGCTGAGCGTCGCCCCCAGCTGCTGCATCAGCCCGAGCACGTCGGACTGCCCCCAGAACTCGGCGATCCGCCCGCCCTCGAAGCGGTGGAGCAGAATCCCGGTGTAGCGGAAGCGGCGGCCGGAAGCCGGCACGCCGCGGAAGTCGCCGCTGTGCGTCCCCTCGCCCCGGAAGCGGCTCGCCACCAGGTCGCCCTCGGCGATCTGGGCCTCGACGGTGTAGACGATGTCCGGGAAGCCGGCCCGCAGGTCGGCCAGCCCGGCCTTGATCGGCCCCGTCCCGCGCAGCTCCCGCCCCGGATCGTGGACCGTCGCGTCCGCGGTGAACAGGTCGTCGACCGCGTCCAGGTCGCCCCGGGTCATCGCCTCGAACAGCCGGCGCGACACCGCCTTGTTCGCCGCCTCGCTCGCCGCCGTCGCCCCGCCGGTCATACCGCCCTCCCCCGCGCCGCCCGTTCGCGCCGCGCGGCGCAGAAGGGTACGCGTTGCGGGCCCCGGCGGCGACCGCGAGCGCGCCCGGCGCTAGGCCGGCGCGTCGATGCGGGCGAGGAAGGCGAGCACCCGCTGCTTGAGCAGCGCGGCGGCGGGTCCGTCGTAGTCCGGCAGGCTCTCGTCGCTGAACAGGTGCCGCGCGCCGGGGTAGAGGAACAGCTCGGCGCCCTCGACCGTCGCGGCGAGCCGGCGGGCGACGTCGGCGTCGCCCAGGGGGTCGGCGTCCATCGTCTGAATCTGGAGCGGGACGCCCGGCGGCCACGGGCCGCCGAACTCGGCGGGGGGGACGGCGGCGTGCAGCAGCACGGCGCCGCGCGCTCCGGGGCGCGTCTGCGCCAGCAGCTGCGCCGGCATGACGCCGAGCGACATCCCGGCGTAGACGATCCCCGGCGGCAGGACGGCGGCGGCGCGGCGCCCCCGCTCGATGACGGTGTCGAAGCCGAGCCGCTCGGAGTGGGCGATGCCGGCGGCGAGGGTGTCGAACGTCGCGCCCTCGTAGAGATCGGGGACGTGGACGGTGTGCCCGGCCGCGCTCAGTCCGGCGGCGAACGCGCGGCACCCCGCCGTCAACCCCTGGGCGTGGTGGAACAGGACGAGCTCAACCATGTCGAGCATGGAACGGCCGGGGGGTGGCGCCCGGAGCGCCCCGGGCGGGGACGCGCCCCCCGCGCCGCGACCGTGTCACGTGAAAACCGGTCGATCCCCCACCGGGACAGGGGCCCGCCGGGGGAGGGCCCGGCCGCGGCCCGAACGGCGGCGCGCGCGTCGGTCGCGGAACGCCCTCCCGCCGGGATGCGGGTCCGCCGGGGGAGGGCTTAAGGAGCGGCCG
>DATLLM010000406.1:0-5324 GCA_035537855.1 Chloroflexota bacterium
GCCCCCGCCCCCGGCCCGGCGTCTCGCCGGCGCCGGGCTACGGGGCCGCCAGGATCAACCGCACGGCGGCCGGCAGATCGGCCACCACGGGCACCGCGGCCAGGTCCGGGTCGGCCGCCAGCAGGGGCGCCGCGTCCCGCCCGCGTCCGGTGAGCACCAGGATGGCCCGGCAGCCGGCGGCCCGCGCCGCCTGCAGGTCGGTCAGGTGGTCGCCGACGAGCACGCTGCGGGCGAGGTCGAGGTCGAGTCGCTCGGCCGCCCGGCGCAGCATCCCCGGCTGGGGCTTGCGGCAGTCGCAGCCCGCCTGCGGGTGGTGCGGGCAGTGCAGCACCGCGTCCACACCCCCGCCCCCCGCGCGCAGGGCGTCCGCCATCTGGCGGTGAATCTCCTCGAGCGCGTCCGCCGAGAAGCGCCCGTGGGCGATCCCGGCCTGGTTCGTCACCACCACCACCGGGTAGCCCGCCCGCTTGAGGGCGGCGACGGCCTCGACCGCCCCGGGGAGGAAGCGGAAGGTGGCCCAGTCCTCGACGTACCGCCCGGCCAGGTTCTCGTTGATCACCCCGTCCCGGTCGAGGAACACGGCGGGGCGCGGCCCCCCCCGGGGCGGCCCGGCGGCGGGAACTGCGGTATCGGATTCGCTCACCGGGGGGAAGGATAGCCTCTGCTTGTGCACCCTGCACGAAAACGCCGCCACAGTTTCGTTGTTCATGCCGGGAGCCCCAACTTGATCCCGGTAGGTGGGTTTGACACAATTTCGGCCCACAACTGAGCTCCAGGAGGACGATCGGATGACGCACCCGGCGACGCGCGGGACGCAGCCAGCGGACGGCACGAGGCAGGGGGTGAGCGAGGTGGTCGGGAGCCGCAGGGAGTTTGTCAAGACCGCCGGCGCGGTGGCCGGCGCGGTCGTCGGGGCGGCCGCGGGGGTGCTGCCCGTGACCGGGCGGGCCTTCGCCCAGGAGGCGGAGACGATCAAGATCGTCACCGCTCTGCCGATGACCGGGAGCAGCTACGGGCAGACCATCACCATCGTCAACGCCGTCCGCCTGGCCATCGAGGAGGTCAGCCGCAAGGTGGGCAGCTTCGTCATCGAGTTCGAGGCCTGGGACGACGCCACCGCCGCCGCCGGCCAGTGGGACCCGGCCAAAGCGGCCGAGCTGGCCAACCGGGCGGCCTCCGATCCCAACATCATGGTCTACATCGGCCACTTCAACTCCGGTGCGGCCAAGATCACCATCCCGGTGCTCAACCAGATCGGCCTGGTGATGATCAGTCCGGCCAACACCTACCCCGGGTTGACCAAGCCGGGCAAGGGCGAGACGGGCGAGCCGGACGTCTACTACCCCGCCGGGGCGCGCAACTTCACCCGGGTCGTCCCGGCGGACGACCTCCAGGGGGCGGTCGGCGCCAGCTTCGCCGCCCAGACCCTCAAGGCGGGCACGTCCTACGTGCTGGACGACACCCAGCTCTACGGCAAGGGCATCGCGGACGTCTTCGCCGGCGTCTCCCAGCGCCTCGGCGTGCGCCTCCTGGGCCGGGACGGGGTCGACGGCAAGGCCACCGACTACCGCGCCCTGGCGACCAAGATCCGGTCGCTGCGGCCGGACGTGATCTACTACGGCGGGATCACCCAGAACAACGCCGGGAAGCTGATCAAGGACATCCGCGGCGCCGGGATCACGGCCAGCTTCATCGGCCCGGACGGGATCCTGGAGCAGGCCTTCCTGGACGACGGCGGGGAGGACGCCGAGGGCGTCTACGCCACCTTCGGCGGCGTCCCGCCCACGGCCTACGAGGGCGCCACCCTAGAGTGGGCCGCGCGCTACAAGGCCTTCGCCGGGGGCGAGCCCGAGCCCTACGCCGTCTACGGCTACGAGGCGGCCAAGGTGGCCCTGGCGGCGATCGAGCGCGCCGGGGTCAAGGACCGGGAGGCCATCCGCCAGGCCGTCTTCGCCACCGCGGACTACGCCGGCATCCTCGGCACCTGGAGCTTCGACCAGAACGGCGACACCTCGCTGACCCGGATGAGCGTCAGCAAGGCCAGCCCCAATTCGGGCAAGCTGGCCTGGATTCTCCAGGAGGTGCTCTCCGCCCCCGCGCTGTGAGCCGGCGCCGGCTCCCGGTCGCCCGCCGCCGCGCGCCCCGCCCGCCGCGATTCCGCCGGTCCTGAAAGGGCCTGGAGCGCTCCATGAACCTGTGCCTGCTGCTCCAACGGGTGCTGCCCCCACCGGGCGAAGGCATCAACGCCTGCGAGTACCTCGCCCAGCAGCTCCTCACCGGGGTCGCGAACGGGATGCTGATCGCCCTCATCGCCATCGGCTACACCCTGGTCTACGGCATCATCGAGATGATCAACTTCGCCCACGGCGACGTGTTCATGCTCGGCACCTTCCTCTCCCTGACCGTGATCCAGGTGGCCAACATCCGGCCGCCGGGGCGCAACCAGCTGCCGGGGCTCGAGCTCTACGTCGCCCTGCTGGGCGTCTTGCTGCTGGTGATGGTGGTGATGGCCGTGCTCAACCTGGTCATCGAGCGCCTGGCCTACCGCCCCCTGCGCCGGGCGCCGCGCCTGGCGCCCCTCATCTCCGCCATCGGGGTCTCCTTCATCCTGATCAACATCGGACTGCTGTGGAAGGGGGCCGCGCCCCAGAACTTCCCCAACTTCATCCCCCGCGTCGACATCCTCAACGAGATCTTCAAGCTCAACACCGCCATCTACTTCACCACCAAGGACCTGTTCGTCATCGTCGTCACCGTGCCCCTGGTGCTCGGGCTGCAGCTGTTCGTGCGCCGCACCAAGGTGGGCAAGGCGATGCGGGCCACCGCCCAGGACCGCGAGGCGGCCCAGCTGATGGGCATCGACATCAACCGCACCATCGCCGTCACCTTCATCCTCGGCGGCGCCCTGGCCGGGGCGGCCGGGCTGATCTCCGGGCTGTACAACAACACCGCCGTCTTCACCATGGGCTTCCGCGCCGGGCTCAACGCGTTCACCGCGGCCGTCCTGGGCGGCATCGGCAACCTCACCGGGGCCATGCTCGGCGGGCTCTTCCTGGGGATCGTCTCGGCCCTCGCGGACGGCTACATCGGCTCCCGCTGGACGCCGGTGGTCGTCTTCGGCCTGCTCGTGGTGACCCTCGTCTTCAGGCCGTCCGGGCTGCTCTCCCAGGACACCGGAGATCGGGCGTGAGCGACCCGGGCGACCCGGACGCAGCGGGCGAGCGCCGCCGGCGGCTGCGCCGCTTCCTCGCCGTGCTCACCATCGTCCTCGTCTACCCCATCGTCGACCAGTACTTCGGCTGGCAGACGGTGCGGGCGGTGATCCCCATCATGCTGTTCATCCTGCTGGCCATGGGGCTGAACATCGTCGTCGGCTACGCCGGACTGCTCGATCTGGGGTACGCCGCCTTCTTCGCCGTCGGGGCCTACACGGCGGCCTTCCTCACCTCCCCCGTCTCTCCCGTCAAGCTGCCCCCGGGGCACGTCCTGCGCTTCCTGCAGGATTTCTGGTGGGCGATGCTGCTCGCCGTGCTCGTGGCCGCCCTGTTCGGCGTCGTCCTCGGCGCCCCCACCCTGCGCCTGCGCGGCGACTACCTGGCCATCGTCACCCTCGGGTTCGGCGAGATCGTCCCTCGGGTGGTGCTCAACATGGAGCAGTGGACGCAGGGCTCGAAGGGGATGAACCCCATCGGCCGCCCCCACCTGCTGGGCTGCCAGTTCGGGGTCGATCCCTGCCTCGTGCTCGGCCAGCCCCAGCGCCTGGGCGCCCTCCCCTGGTACTACCTGATCGTGCTGGTCGGGCTGGTCTCCGTCTTCGCCATCACCCGGATGCGCGATTCGCGCGTCGGCCGGGCCTGGGCCGCCATCCGGGACGACGAGGTCGCCGCCGTCAGCATGGGCATCAATCCGGTGACGACCAAGCTGCTGGCCTTCGCCCTGGGCGCCTCCTTCTCCGGCTTCGCCGGGGCCATCTTCGCCTCGTACCTCCAGTTCATCGACCCCGGCCAGTTCGACTTCTCGATCTCCGTGCTCGTGCTCTGTATGGTGATCCTGGGGGGCACGGGGAACATCTACGGCGTCATGCTCGGGGGGCTGATCATCGCCTCCTTCGACCGCATCTTCGCCGAGCGCCTGACCGGCCTGTTCCACGCCCTGGCCAACGCCGTCGGCACCACCGGCACCTTCCCCCTGCCGCCGCCCTTCAACGGCACGGTCAGCCTGCGGGGGATCCTCAACGCCGTCGACCTGATGCGCCTGCGCCTGATGGTCTTCGGCCTCTCCCTCGTCCTGCTGATGGTGCTGCGCCCGCAGGGCATCCTCGCCGCCCGGCGCACCCGCTCCCTGGCCGCCGAGGAGGAGCCGCCGCGCGGCGAGCTGACCTCGGGCGCGCCCCCGGCGCACGGGCCGGCCCGGGAGACGATCGACGCCGAGGCGGAGACGGCCTCGCTGCCCCTGCGTCCGGGGACGCTCTAGATGAGCAGCAGCGGCAGCAGCGGCAGCAGCGGCAGCAGCGGCAGCAACGCCGGCGACGGGGGGCCCCTGCTGGACGTCCGCCGGGTGACCCGGCGCTTCGGCGGGCTGGTCGCGGTCAACGCCGTGGACTTCACCGTCCACCGGGGGCGGATCGTCTCCCTGATCGGCCCCAACGGGGCGGGCAAGACCACCCTGTTCAACATGGTGGCCGGGTTCCACCCCCCCACCTCGGGCGGGGTCTTCTTCGAGGGCCGGCCGATCCACACCCTGCAGCCCCACCAGATCACCGCCCGGGGCATCGCCCGCACCTTCCAGAACATCCGCCTCTTCGCCAACATGACCGTGCTGGAGAACGTGCTGGTGGGGATGCACTGCCGGCTGCACACCGGCGCCGTCGGGGCCATCTTCCGGCCGCCCTGGTACCGCCGCCGGGAGGAGGAGGCCCGGCGCCGGGCCCACCGGCTGCTGGAGATGGTCAACCTGGGACGCTACGCCGGCGAGGTGGCGGCGAACCTGCCGTACGGCATGCAGCGCCGCCTGGAGGTGGCCCGCGCCCTCGGCGCCGGCCCCAGCCTGCTGCTGCTGGACGAGCCGACGGCGGGCATGAATCCCCAGGAGACGGTGGGGATGATCGCCCTGATCCGCCGCCTGCGGGACGAGCTGGGCGTCGCCGTGCTGCTGATCGAGCACGACATGTCGCTGGTGATGGGCGTCTCGGAGCGGGTGACCGTGCTCAACCACGGCCAGAAGATCGCCGAGGGCACCCCCCAGGAGGTGCAGCGCGACGAGCGGGTGGTCGAGGCGTACCTCGGGCGGCGCCACGCCGCCGCGGCGGAGGCGGCGCCCGAGGT
>DATLLM010000407.1:0-2669 GCA_035537855.1 Chloroflexota bacterium
ACCGAACCCATCGCACGCTCCTCACAGTCCGCAGTACCCGAGCACCCGACTCCCCGCCGGGGCCACTCCCCAGGATGGTACGGTGCGGCGCAGACGAGGTACGAGCGACCATGCCGATGCACGCCCACCTGCGGGCCACGATCGACCGCTTCACCGCCCTGTTCGCCCCGGACGCGCGCTGCGCCGGCCTGCACCTGAAGGGCTCGGGCGGGGCCGGGACGGACGACGCCTACTCGGACGTCGACCTGGAGCTGGTCGTCCAGGACGCCGCCTACGGCGCCGTCTCGGCCGAGCTGCGGGCCGTCTGCGAGCGGGTCTGCGGCGCGATCCGGCTGTGGTTCCCGGAGGGCGTCCGGGCGGACGGCTGCAACTACGCCTTCCTCTTCGAGCACGAGGGCCAGTCCTTCCTCTACGACTTCTCGATCGTCACCCGCTCGGCGCTGGCCGGCGGGACGCGCCGGCCGGGAAGAATCCTGCTCGACCGGGACGGCTTCCTCGCCGGCCTGCGCCGGGACCGGGCGCCCGCCCCGTACGCCCCCGAGCGCCTGCCCTACGCCATCGACCGCTACTGGATCTACGCCTACCTGAGCGGCAAGTACACCCGGCGGGGGGACGTCCTC
The DNA here is from genome assembly GCA_035537855.1 of Chloroflexota bacterium. Lineage (GTDB taxonomy): Bacteria > Chloroflexota > UBA11872 > UBA12225 > UBA12225 > DATLLM01. Next base: position 621 of record DATLLM010000407.1, read on the forward strand.
AAGCTGCTCTACGTCCAGCAGACCATCTTCGGCGCGCACCTGGAGGTGCTGCGCGCCCTGCACCCCGAAGGCGAGTGGGGCTGGTGGCCGAAGGACGTCGGGCGGCTGCCGGCGGAGACGCAGGCGGCGCTGCGCCGCTACTTCCCGGCCCCCGACCTGCCGGCCATCCGCACCGCGCTGGGCGACGAGCTGCGCCGCTTCGGCGCAGACGCCCGGGCGGCCTGCGCGCGCTGGGAGCAGGCGTACCCCGAGGCGCTGGAGCGCTACGTCCTGCGCCACCTGCGAGCGATGGGGGCGGTGCCGGACGCGCCCGGGGCGTAGCCGGCGCCTGGCCGTTCGGCCAGGCGCCGGCTGTCCGCCCGGCCGGTGCCGCCGCCGGGCGGGCGGCGCGATACTCAGCCGAGATGTCTCTGAATCAGATGGAGATCGACTACCTGGCCGGCCAGCTGCTCGGCCGCCTGGCCACCGTCCAGCCGGACGGGACGCTGCAGAACAGCCCGGTGGGGTTCCGCTACAACCCCGCCACGGGCACGATCGACGTCACCGGCTACCGCATGGCCGCCAGCCGCAAGTTCCGCAACGTGGCGGCGAACGGGCGCGTCGCCTTCGTCGTCGACGACCTCGCCTCGACGGACCCCTGGCGCGTCCGCTGCCTCGAGATCCGGGGCGTGGCCGAGGCGCTCGACCCGGCGCTGAGCCCGGCGGCCGGCGTCGCGTCCCCCACCATCCGCATCCACCCCCGGCGGGTGATCAGCTTCGGCCTGGACACCACCGACGTCGACCCCCACCGCCTGGTGACCCACAAGCGCACCATCCCCGGCTGAGCGCGGCGCCCGGGGCGTGGCCGCGCCGCGTGAGCTACGATAGCCGGCGAGCGTATGACCAGCAGCCTCAGCGTCACCCCCGGCACTCCCTCCGGCCTCTCCTGGGACGGGCGCCCGCTTGACGTCTGGGGCGTCCGCGTCGCCAGCGCCGCCGCCCGGGAAGACTGGACGGACGCCCTGATCGCCAATCTGGACGAGTACCTGACCTACGGCGTCAACGCCCTGACGGTGTTCTACCAGGGGTCATCCGGCGGCAGCCTGCAGGCCTTCTCGGCGGACGGCCGGGAGATCGATCCGGCGGTGCAGCGCCGCGTCGAGCGCCTGATCGCCGCCGCCGCCGAGCGCTCCGTGCTCGTCGTCGCCGGCGTCTTCTACCAGAATCAGATCGCCCGCCTCGACCCCCAGAATCCGCCCTGGCTGGAGAGCCGCGACGCCTACCCGCGGGCGGTTGAGGCCGTCGCCCGCGCCCTGCGCCCCTACCCCAACGTGATCGTCAACACCTGCAACGAGCACACCGTCCGCAATTTCGAGACCTGCCCCTTCCCGATGCGCACGGCGGCGGGCATCGTCGAGCTCTGCCTCGCCGCGAAGGCGGGCGATCCGGACCGGCTGGTGGGCGGGGGCGGCGGCCACGGCGCCGGCCACGGCGGCGGCACCGCCGGGGTCAACGAGGCGCTCGTCGCCCGGCCGGAGGTGGACGTGCTGCTCTGGGATTGGGCCAACCACTCGCCCCCGGCCGTCGCCGCCTACCGCCAGGCCGGCGCGGACACGCCGACCATGAACGTCGAGGTCTTCGGCGCCCGCGCCCAGGGCTTCGTCGAGATCGACGCCCGCGCCGGGGGCGACCCGCGCTGGCTGGGCTGGGTCGGCGGCGGCAGCCGCACGCCCCCGCCGCCCGAAGGCCGCCGGCGCGTCCAGGGCGTCTTCCCGGACGAGAGCGCGGGCGAGGGGACCGGCATCCACCGCGGCAGGGCGGACTTCCTGGCCGAGATCGAGTGCGCCGCCGCGACCCCCGGCTTCTCGCTCTTCGGCCACTTCCCGGGCTGGTACCAGGGCCCCTCGCGCGATCCGTCGTTCGACAACCGCTTCGATCTCGGCGGTCAGGGGACCATCGGCGATCCCGGCATCCGCTGGTACTTCGAGGCGGTCGCCCGGGCGCGCGGGCGGTGAGGCGCGCGGCGCCCCTGCCCCGCCGGGGTGACGCGGAGGGCGCGGGGGGCGTGGG
>DATLLM010000408.1:0-7244 GCA_035537855.1 Chloroflexota bacterium
TGGTTGCGATCTACCTGCTGCAGCGCTTCCACCCGGCGGCGGACGCCCCCGGTCCGGACGGCGGGCCGGCCACCGCGTGACCAGCGAGGTGCCCCTCCCCCTGCCCCCGCTCGCGGCCGGCGGTACTGGCGGTACGGGCACGGCGGCGGCACCGGCGGGCTGGACGATCCGGCGCGCGGCCCCCGACGCGCCGGCCCCCGCGCCGGCCGGCCGGCCGGCGCACGAGGACCGCTGCGACGGCCCCTGCCACGGCGGCCGCGCCTTCGCCCGCGTGCACCGCGGTCCGGACGGCGACTGGCTGTGGCACGAGAGCGCCGGGACCTGCCACGTCTCGACCGACGGGCGCCGGGTGACCGTCTACGCCCGCCCGGGGGCAGACGCCGGGGCGCTCGCCCTGCAGCTGCTCGGCCCGGTGGCCGGGCGCGCCCTGCACCGGCTGGGCCACCCGGCGCTCCACGCCAGCGCCGTCGTGCTCGACGCGGCCGGCGGCGCCGTCGCCTTCCTCGGCCCCTCCGGCCAGGGAAAGACGACCCTGACCGCCGCCCTCCTCACGCGGGGCGCGACCCTGCTCACGGACGACGTCCTGCCCCTCTGGCCGCTGCCCGCCGGCGGCGGCGCAGCGCCCGCGGCCGTTCTGGGCGGACCGGGGGCGCCGTTGCTGAAAGTCTGGGACGCCACCGCCCGGCACACCCTGGGGATCAGGCACACCCTGCCCCGGCTGACCCCCGCGCTGGCCAAGAAGCGCCTCACGGCGGCGGGCTCCTTCCCCCAGGCGGCCGCCCCCGTGCGCCTGGTTGCGATCTACCTGCTGCAGCGCTTCCACCCGGCGGCGGACGCCCCCGGTCCGGACGGCGGGCCGGCCACCGCGACCGGCACCGCGATCACCCCGCTCGATCCCCGCCTGGCGCTCACCGCCCTGCTCGGTCAGACCTACCGCGGCGAGCTGCTCACCCCGGCCGAGGCGGCCGCCCTGCTGCCGCTCTACGCCCGCCTCGCCGCCCAGACCCCCCTGCGCCGGCTGCGCTGCCCGGACGGGTTCCGCTTCCACGACGAGGTCTGCGCTCGCGTGCTGGCGGACGCCGTGCGGACCTCCCAGGAGACCGGGCCGACCGGGCCGACCGGGCCGGCCGGGGCGGGGCAGCCCCGGTGAGCGCCATCGGCGCCGTCTTCGCCGCCGGCGGACGCCCCGCGGACGGGGCCGCCGTGCAGGCCATGCTGAACGCGATGCCCTACCGCGGCCCGGACGGAGCCCGGACGTTCGTCGCCGGCCCGGCCGCGCTCGGCTGCGGCGCGCTGGACGTGACCGGCGAAGTCGCCCGCGCGGGCCAGCCCCTGGTCAGCCCCCGCACGGGGTGCGCCGTCGTGGCCGACGTCCGCCTGGACAACCGGGAGGACCTGCGCCGCCGGCTCCCGCTCGACCTCCCGGACGAGACCAGCGACGCCGCGCTGATCCTGCGCGCCTACGAGACGTGGGGCCCGGCGGCGGCCGGGCGCCTGCTCGGCGACTTCGCCTTCGTCGTCTTCGACCCGCGGCGGCGGCGCCTGGTCTGCGCCCGCGACACGAGCGGCCAGCGCACCCTCTACTACCGCTGGGACGGGCGCGCCTTCGCCGCCGCCTCGGAGATTCACGCCCTCTTGCAGGACGCGGCCGTTCCGCTCGCCGCGGACGAGGCGCGCATCCGGGACTTCCTCGTCCCGCTGAACATGTACCGCAACGAGCGGGAGCGGGAGGACACCTTCTACGCCGGCGTGCGGTCGCTCCTCCCCGGACACGTGCTCACCGTGGACGACTCCGGGCTGACCCGGCGGCCCTACCACGAGCTGGCCCCGGGGGGCGAGATCCGCTACCGCACGGCCGGGGACTACGCCGACCACTTCCTCGCCCTCTTCTCGGAGGCGGTGCGCTGCCGGCTGCGCGCGGCGCACCCGATGGGGGCGATGCTCAGCGGGGGACTGGACTCCTCCTCGATCGTCGCCACCGCCGTGCACCTGGCCGCCAGCGGGAGGGTCGCGGCGCCCCCGCTGACCGCCTACAGCCTGGTCTACGACGGGCTGGAGTGCGACGAGCGCCCCCTCATCCAGGACCTCCAGGATCGCTACGGCTTCCCCGTGCGGTACGTCTCGCCGGACGGCTACTACCGCTGGCTGGAGACCGAGCCGGCCGGCTTCCGGGTCTCCCCGACCACCGGGCTGACGGAGCGGGACGCCCTCTACCGGCTCGCCGCCGGGCAGGGGGTGCGCGTCCTGCTCAGCGGCGACGTCGCCGACGCCACGGTGCGGGGCTCGCTGCTCGTCTTCGCCTCGCTGCTGAAGCGCGGCCGGCTGGCGGCTTTCGGGCGCTACTTCGGCGCGTACCGGGCGCTGACCGACGAGTCCCTGCTCAAGTCCTTGCTCCTGCACTGCCTGATCCCGCTGCTGCCCCGGCGCGCGCAGCTCCCGGCGATGCGCGCCTACATCCGGCGTTACGTCGGCCTGGAGCGCTGGCGCCTGCTCCCCTTCTGGATGCCCCAGCCCCTGCGCGACGCGCTGAGCGACCGCCACCTGCAGGTCGCCCTGGAGGTTGAGGCCGGACGGCGCTTCGCGGACGAGACCCGCCACCAGATCCACGCCGGCATCACCCCGGCCGAGACCCCGTTCAACCCGCTGGGCTGGCCGCTCGAGAACTGGCGCCCCTTCGCCGACCGCCGGCTGCACGAGTTCCTGCTGGCCATCCCGCCGGAGGTGCTCTACGTCCCCCGCCGCGACCCGACTGAGGTCTACGGCGCGTCCAAGGCCCTGCTGCGCCAGGCCATGCGGGGCATCCTCCCGGAGCGAATCCGCACCCGCACCGGCGCGACCCACTTCGCCGCCCTCTTCGCCCAGGACCTCTCCCGGCGCCGGCCACTCTACGCGGCCACCTTCGGCCCCGGCAGCCGGTCCGAGATCGCCGCCCGCGGCTACGTCGACGCGCCGCGTTTCTGGCAGCGCCTCGAGGCCATCCGCGGCGGGGCCGTCGGCGGCGACTTCGTCTACGTGATGCGGCTGGTCGGCCTGGAGTCGTGGTTCCTGACCTTCCGCCTCCCCCGCGCCGCGCAGACCACCTTCCCCAGCCTGTGGCCGCAGGGCGTCCGGCCGCCGCCGGCGGTCGTGGCGGCCTGACCGCGGGTCGCCGGCCGGCGACCGGCACGACCGCCAGCCCGAGTCCGACCCGAAAGGAGGTGAGAGCGATGAAGCAGAGCGAAACGAAGAAGACGTACCGCCGGCCAACGCTGGTGGAGTACGGGCGCATGGCCGATCTGACCCGGGGCATCTTCGGCAGCGCGCCGGACTGCGTCGGGTTCCTGAACGTCGGGCCCGCGGCGCCGGCCGTGCTGTGCGAGTCCCGCAGCTCCTGATCCCGCAGCTTCCGGTCTCGTAGCCGCCGGTCGCCCGGCCGGGGGCCGCCCGTCACCGTGAACACCTTCCGTCGCGAAGCCCGGCTGATCGCCCTCTGCACCCGCGAGGCGGACGCCGCCGGCGCGTCCGGGATCGCCGCCGCCGCCGGGGCCGTGCGCAGCTGGGAGGCCGTGGTCGAGCTGAGCGACCGCCACCGGGTGGCGGCCCACGTCCACGCCGCCCTGCGCCGGGCGGGCGCCGGCGTCCCGGAGGCGGCGGCCGGGGCGCTGCGCCGGGCCGCCCTGCGCCGCTCCGCTGCCGTCTTCGGCCTGGAGCGCACGCTGCGGCGCGTGCTCGACGCCCTGGGCGCCGCCGGCGTCCCGGTGATCGTGCTCAAGGGACCGGTGCTGGCCCGCACGATCTACCCCGAGCCCGGCCTGCGCCCCTACAGCGACGTCGACCTCACCGTCCAGGAGGCGCACGTCCCGGCGGCCGTCGCCGCCCTCCAGGCCTGCGGCCTGAGCGAGATCGTCTACCAGGCCGAAGCCGCCCGCCAGACGCACGCCGGGCACGTCGAGGGGGGGGCGAGCTTCCACCGCATGTTCGTCGAGGGGCCGGAGGGCGCGCTCGTCGAGCTCCACGCCGAGCCCCTGCAGCTCGGCCTCCGGCCCACCGGCGAGGCGGGCCGCTGGGCGCGCGCGGTTGCGGTGGAGGGGCTCCCCGGCGCCCTGATGCTCGGCCTCGACGACCAGGCCGTGCAGCTCAGCGTCCACGCCCACAAGCACGGCTTCGAGCGCCTGATCTGGCTCAAAGACCTCGACCGCCTCATCCGCGCCCGCGGCGCGGCCCTGGACTGGGAGCGGATCGCGGCCGTCGCCGGCGAGGAGGGGGTGCGCCCTTCGGTCTGGTACGCCTTCCACCTCGCCGGCGCCATCCTCGGCGCGCCGCTCCCGGCGGGAACCCTGGCCCCGTTGCGCCCGCCCGCGCCGGTGCGGGCCCTCTACCGGCTCACCTGGCCGGTGGGCCGGATCGCCGCGCTCGACGGGCGGATGCGCCGGCGGGCGGTGCAGTTCCACAGCGCCGAGTCCTGGCGGGGGATGCTGCCCAGTCTCATCTATATGGGCCGCCGGGGCGACCGCGTGCGGGCCATCGGCCAGGCCCTGCGGCGCCGCGCTCAGTAGGCCCCGCGGGAGGTGAGCACCGCCGGGACGGTGCGCACCAGGATCTCCATATCCAGCAGGATCGACCAGTTGCGGATGTAGTGCAGGTCGAGGCGCACCATGTCGTGGAAGGAGACGTCGCTGCGACCGCTGACCTGCCACAGGCCGGTGACCCCGGGGATCGCCCGCAGGCGCCCGAACTGCCAGGCCTCGTACTCCGAGACCTCGGAGGGGATCGGCGGGCGGGGGCCGACCAGGGACATCGTGCCCTGCACCACGTTGATCAGCTGCGGCAGCTCGTCGATGCTCCAGCGCCGCAGGAAGGCCCCGACGCGGGTCACCCGCGGATCGCGCTTGATCTTGAACAGCGGCCCGTCCGCCTCGTTCTGCGCGCGCAGCTCGGCCAGCAGCCGGTCGGCGTCCGGGCGCATCGAGCGGAACTTGAAGATCCGGAAGTGGCGCCCGTCCTTGCCCACCCGCAGCTGGCGGTAGAACACCGGTCCGGGCGAGTCCAGCTTGATGGCCAGGGCGACGAGCAGCAGCAGGGGCGAGATGGCCACCAGGCCGAGGCCGCCGACGAGCATGTCGAAGGCCCGCTTCATCCAGGAGACCCGCGGCTTGGGGTCGAAGGCGATGTAGGGGCGCCCGCCGAGGTGGCTGACCTCCAGCCGCTTGGGCAGGTTGGTCAGCAGCCCCTCCATGTCCGGGATGACCTTGATCTTGACCTGCCGGTGGAAGCCCCGGGCGATCATCGTGCTGATCTGCTCGCGGCGGTCGCCGGGGAGGCAGATCACCACCTCGTCGGCGGCGTGGGTGTGGACGAGCTTCTCCAGGCGGGCGATCGGCCCGAGCAAGGGCAGATCGGCCTCGTCGCCCAGGTCGCTCCCGTTGTCGACGTAGCCGACCACCCGGTAGCGCCCGGCCATCTCCCGGGCCAGCTCCTGGCCGAGGGAGTTGGCCCCCACGATCAGCACCCGGTCGGCGGGGGCGAAGGCGTCCCGCACGGCGACGTAGAGCCGGGGGGTCAGCGTCCGCCAGACGAACAGCCCGACGATGGCGAAGCCCCAGCCGTAGACGAACCACAGGCGCGAGAAGCGCTCGTCGCCCAGGAAGAAGGAGCCGGCGACCACCACCACCAGGGAGGTGGAGACGGCCGAGGTCAGGGTGCGCAGGCGCAGGAAGGGGCCCCGCACGCGGTCGGGGTCGTACCAGGCGTCGAACGCGAGCAAGAGGGCGTTCAGCATGGCCACGGCCAGGCCGAGGCGGGCGTACTGCTCCAGCCCCATGGCGTAGGCCTCGACGCCGGTGGTGACGAAGCGGGCCCAGTGGGCGAGCAGGAACGCGCCGACCACGATCAGCAGATCGCCGGCCAGCAGGGTCGCCCCGGAGGCCAGGGAGAGCACCCGGGCCGCGCCCGCGCGATCCTGAACCGCCGGCTCGCCGATCTCCTCGCCGGCCCATGGGGCGCCGTCGATCGGCGCCTCCACGATCTCTGCCGTTGCCATCCTAGAGCTCTTCACCCGCATCGGTTGGGCGGCCGGGACGCGTCGCCAGGAGGGCGACGGAGAAGATCCCGGTCACCAGGCTGACGGCGATCCACCAGACGCCGGCGACCAGCAGGACGAGCGCCGATCCGACGCTGTCCGAGGCCCGCCAACGCTCGCCGCAATCAGGTTCCATCGCAACCGTCCAATCCGCCCCGCCGGGGCGGCTAGGCCAGCCCGGTGCGCCGGTCGCGCACCGAGCGGAGGACGACCCGCCCCAGGGTCGGAAAATCGTCCAGGATGTAGCGCCGCCAGAGGCGGCCCGGCTCCTGGCCCAGGCGGTAGGCCCACTCCAGGCCCACCCGCTGCATCCACTGCGGCGCGCGGTTGACGTTGCCCGCCAGCAGATCGAGCACGCAGCCGACGCCCATGCTCACCGGGACGCCCAGCTGCCCCAGGTGCGCGCGGATCCACTGATCCTGCCGCGGCGCGCCGAGGGCGACGAACAGGAACGTGGGCCGGGCGGCCCGGATCTTCTCCACGATCCGCTCGTTCTCCTGGGGCGTCAGCTCGCCGAAGGGAGGCGAGTACGTCCCGGCGATCTGCAGACCGGGGTAGAGGTCCTTCATCCGCTGCGCCGCCTCTTCGGCGACGCCGGGGGCAGCGCCGAGCAGGAAGATCCCCCCGGCCACCTCGGCGGCCAGCTCGCAGCAGGCGTCCACCAGGTCAACCCCGGCGATCCGCTGGGGCAGCGGCATCTCCGTCAGGCGCGACGCCCACACCACCGGCATCCCATCGGCCACGGCCAGGTCGGCCCGGTTGATGGTGTCCCGGAAGTGCGGGTCGCGCTCGGCGATGCTCAGAAAGTCCAGGTTCACCGTGACCACCTGGTGCTCCCGGCCGGCGGTGAGAAAGCCCCGGATACGGGCGACCGCGTCGGCGAAGTCCACCTGGTCGATCAGCGACCCGTTCAAGCTCACCCGGCGGCGCGCCCCGACGGAGCCACGCCCGGCGCGCTCGGAGGCGACGTCGGACGTCATCCCCCCGCCGCGACCGGCCAGCCCATCGATTGGTCTGAGTGCCGCCATCTCGGCAGCCATCGGCGCAACCTCCATCTGATCCCAGAAGCCCCCGGAGTCGCTGTGCGACCGCTCCCCCAGGAGACCAACCTGATTGTCTGCCTGTGGCGTTGGTCGGGGGTTGATCGGATGTTGCGAACCGGTTGCGCGCCTCCACCTTCCCTGGA
>DATLLM010000409.1:0-3755 GCA_035537855.1 Chloroflexota bacterium
GGGCAGGCGGGGGACGACCTGATTCTGACCGGGGGCATCGCCATCGAGGGGACGGCGGTGCTGGCCCGCGAGGCGGGCCCCCACCTGACGGCGCGGGGGGTCCCGCCGGCGACGCTCGCCCGGGCGCGCGACTACCTGTTCACCCCCGGGATCAGCGTCGTCCGGGCGGCGCAGGTGCTCTGCGCGGCGGCGCCCCCGCCGCACGGGGTGCACAGCCTGCACGACCCGACGGAGGGGGGCATCGCCGCCGGGGTGTGGGAGGTGGCCGAAGCGTCCGGGACGGGGGCGACGGTGCAGGCGGCGGCGGTGACGGTGCTGCCCGAAACGCGCGCCGTCTGCGACGCCCTGGGGCTCGACCCCTACGGCCTGCTCGCCTCCGGGGCTCTGCTCGCCGCCGTCGCCCCTGAGGCGACGGCGGCGGCCCTCGGCGCCCTCGGCGCGGCGGGCATCCCGGCGCAGGTGGTGGGGCGGCTGACGCCCCGCGCCGGCGGTCTGTGGCGGGTGGACCCGGACGGGGCGCGCGCGCCCTGGCCGGGGTTCGACCGCGACGAGCTGGCGCGCTACCTCGAGACGGCGCCCGGGTGACGCCGTCAGGCGCGCGCCCCGGCTACGGCGTGAGGAGGATCTTGCCCTCGCCCTTGCGGCGGGCGGCGTCGAAGGCGGCCGACCACTCCGCGAGCGGGCGCTTGCTGGTCACCAGGGGATCGGCGCGGACGGCGCCGCGGGCGAGGAGGTCCATCGCCAGGGGCCACGAGGTGGGGGTGCTGGAGAAGGAGCCGAGGAGGTGGATCTCTTTCAGCACCAGGGTGTCCAGGGCCACAGGCACGGGGCGGCCGTAGAGGCCGATCTGCAGCACCGTGCCGCCGCGGGGGGCCATGCGCAGGCAGCCCTCCATCGACGAGGCGGCGCCGGCGGCCTCGACGATCAGGTCCGGCTCCCGGCCGCCGCCGATGTCGCGCACGGCCGCGACCGGGTCGCCCGCCTGGACGTCCACCAGGTGCTCGAAGCCGAGGCTGCGGGCCACGGCGAAGCGGCCGGTGTCGGCCGCGGTGCCGAGGACGATCACCTCCGCCCCGGCGGCGCGGGCCACCTGGGCGCAGAGCAGACCGATGGGCCCGGGGCCGGAGACGACGGCGAGGCTGCCCCGGGCCGGAGGCGCCACCTCCATCACCCCGTGGACGCAGCAGGCCAGGGGCTCGGTCATGGCGGCGGCGTCGAAGGAGACGTTGTCCGGGAGGGGGAGGATGTTCGCCTGGGGGACGACGAAGTACCCGGCGAAGCCCCCGTTGACGTGCCCCCCGAGGAAGCGGCGCTGGGGGCAGAGGTTGGTGCGCCCCGCGCGGCAGAGGGCGCAGACGCCGCAGGTGGTGATGGTGGTCAGGGAGGTGACGCGGTCTCCGGGGCGGACGCCGGTCACCCCCTGGCCGACGGCGGCGACCTCGCCGGCCGTCTCGTGCCCGATGACCACCGGGGGGGGCACGGCGTACTCGTCGTCCTGGATGTGCAGGTCGGTGCCGCAGATGCCGGTGGCGGCGACGCGGACGACGACCTCGCCCGGGCCGGCGACCGGCTCCGGGATCTCCCGCAGCTCGAGGTTCCCCTTCCCCGGGGCGACTTTCATCAGTGCTTGCATGGCAGGGGTGCTCCTGAGGCTCGAGGCCCGGTGCTTACCATAGCAAGGCGGGCGGGCCGGTGACGGGTGCTACAGTCTGAGCTCACGGACGCGGTGGGAGCGGGGGCGGCGTTGACGATCGCGGTCAGGAGTGGTGGTCGGTGAGCGTGCGGGTTGGCATCACCGGAGTGAGCGGCTACGGCGGGCGGGAGCTGCTGCGCCTGTGCGCCGGGCATCCGGGCATGGAAGTGGTCTACGTCTCGGGCGATTCCAGCGCCGGACAGCGCGTCGACGCCCTGCTGCCGCAGCTGAGCGGGCACCGCCTGGGTGAGCTGGTGGTGCAGCGCTTCGATCCCGCGGAGACGCCGGGCGTCGAGCTGCTCTTCGCCTCGCTGCCGACCGGGGCGTCGCGCGAGCCCCTGGCGCGGGTGCCGGCCGGGGTGAAAGTGATCGACGTGGGCGGCGACCACCGCTTCGCCCCGGGCTGGACCTACGGGCTGACCGAGCTGCCGGGGGCGCGCGCGGAGATCGCCGCCGCGTCCCGGGTGGCCGACCCGGGGTGCTACTCGGCGACCACCCTGCTGACCCTGGCCCCCCTGGTGGCGGCCGGGCTGATCGAGCCGGAGGCGATCGTGGTCGACGCCAAGAGCGGCGTCAGCGGCGCCGGCCGGGGCGGGGGCTCGAGCTTCGGCTACGCGGACACGAACGAGGACCTGGTGCCCTACCGCCTGCTGCACCACGACCACGTGCCGGAGATCCAGGAGGCGCTCTCTCGCCTGGCGGAGGGGCGCACGGAGGGCTGGACGGGAGACGGGAGGCCGGCGGCGCGGCGGGCGACGATCGCGTTCTCGCCGCACCTGACGCCGATGACCCGGGGGCTGCTGGCCACCTGCTACGGGCGCCCGACGCGGCCGCTGACCACCGCGGACGTGATGGCGGCCGGGCGCGCGTTCTACGCCGGCGCGGCGTTCGTGCGGGTGGTGGAGACGGGCGAGGGGCAGGGGATTCACACCCGGTGGACGGTGGGCTCGAATCTGGCCTTCGTCTCCTACCTGGTGAATCCGCAGACCGGGCTGGTGGTGGCCATCGGGGCGACCGACAATCTGGGGAAGGGCGCCGCCGGGCAGGCGGTGCAGAACGCCAACGTGATGACCGGGCAGCCGGAGACCGCCGGTCTGGAGGGGTTGCCGCTCTCTCCGTAGTCCGGGCGGGCGCTAGAGGTCGCGCCGGGAGAAGATCAGCGCCGCCAGGCCGAGGGCGGCGAGGGTGTAGCCCACGGCGTAGACCCCCATCCAGGCGCTGGGCGGATCGACGACCCCGAACGGCCCGAGCGACATGTTGATCCCCAGGGCGGGGAGCGGGTTGGGCGGCTGGACGACCGCCGCGCCCATCTTCCACAGGGCGTTGCTGGGGATCAGCAGGCTGGCGACGACGCCGATCCGGATCATCGTCTCGCTGCCGACGGCCACGCCCACCTGCTCGATCATGCCGGTGACGTTGGCGACGACGTAGACGATGAGCATGACGATGCCGGTGGTGATCGCCGGGACGAGGCTGCTCCCGACCATGGTCAGGGAGTAGAGGAGCATCGCCTCGAGCACGAGGAAGCAGAGTCCAAGGGGGAGCTGGGCCGGGAGGTAGCCGGCGCGCCAGTAGACGATGCCGGCGGCGACGAGCCCGGTGACGATCACGTAGGCGCCGAGCATGAGGGCGCCGCCGAGCCACTTGCCGAGGACGACCTGGAGGCGGGAGACCGGCTTGGCCAGGATGCTCTGCAGCGTCCCCCCTTCCACCTCCTGGGAGATCGTCCCGGCGGCCATGAAGATGGCCAGCAGGCCGGCGATGTTGGACACGGCGTAGAGACCGGCCAGGAGGAGCTCGCCGACGGCCAGGATGCGCACGTCGACGCCGCCCTGACTGGCGATGCGGGCCAGGCCACGGGGGGTCTCGGTCTCCAGCTCACGCACCACGTAGCCGGCGCCCCAGGCGTAGAGGGCGAGGAAGGCGATGGTCAGGGCGATGGCCCCGTAGAGGGCCTTCCGGCGCAGGGCCTCGCGGAAGGTGAGGCGGGCGATGACCAGGGTGTTCACCGGCCCGACCCCCGGCCGGCGGCGCGCCGCCGGCCGGGGGTCGGGCCGGTGAA
>DATLLM010000410.1:0-2322 GCA_035537855.1 Chloroflexota bacterium
GGCGTCGAGGGCCGCCTGCAGCTCGGCGTCACTCAGCTCCAGGGGCTGCGCGTCGAGCGCCTCCTGGACGAGACAGGCCCGCACCAGATGGTCCATCAGGCGGGTCTCGTCCCAAACGACGTCGAGACAGGCCACGGCCTGATCCACTTCCATCACCGTCTGGTTCACGCGCAGCAGGGCGCGGTCGTCGGCCCGGTGCATGCCCCGCAGCGGCCACGGCAGGGAGGGCTCGGGGCAGACGCTCAGCGAGATGGTCGCCTGGCCGGGCAGGTGCAGGAGGGCGTCGTAGTGCAGCGACCCGTCGTAGGCTTCTCGTTGCCAGAGCAGCTCGAAGCGCACCTCAGGGTAGGCCTCCCGGATGGCGCGCAGGCCGGCTCGCGCCTGGGGCGGGGCCGCGCCGGCCGCCGCCGCGAGGTGGCGCAGGGTGGCGCCGACCGCGGGGAGCGCCGCGCGTACGGCTTCCGTCATGGCCGGCGCCGCGCCGTCCGGCGCCGGCGGTGGCCCGGCCAGGACCGCCCCGTCCGCCGGCGGCACAAGCGTGCGTCGCATCGTCACTCTCCTCAAGCGGCCGGGAAGGCTGGGGCCGCGCCGGCGCCGGGCGAGCGGATGCCGGCCCGGTGGGTCCCGGAAAGGAGCAGGTCGCCGACGGCGGCCGAGATGGGCAGGCCGGTGGCGTGCTCGATCCACAGGTACTGGCCGTTGGGGTTGATCTCGAAGAAGACGTACCGCCCGTCCGGGGTAAGGGCCAGGTCGACGGCGCCGAAGTGGAGGCCGAGGCGCTGCACCAGGCGCCGGCAGCGCCGGGCCAGCGCCGGGGGGAGGTCGTGCCGCCGGTAGGGCGTCCCGAAGTGGTCGTAGCGGCGCCAGTCCACCCGCGTGCGGTTCGTCGCCTGGGAGTGGATCTCGGCGGCGAAGACCTCCGTGCCCACTACGGTGACGCGGACCTCCACCTGCTTGGGGACGTAGGCCTGGAAGATCATGGGACAGGCGCGGATGGCCGGGGCGTACCCGACGTCGCGGGGGGCGACCGCCTCGGTGTAGCGGCCGAACGTGGTGCCGTCCGCTTCGACGGCGGGAAAGCCGACCACCTTGCTGACGATCTGCCCTTCGTGCCGGCGATAGAAGTCCAGCACGTCGGCCGGGCTGTTGCTCACCAGCGTCGGCGGCAACGTGAAGCCCAGCGCCCCCGCCAGGGCCAGCTGCGAGGCTTTGAGCTGGGCGCGCATCACCACCGGGCGGCGGGCAGGCACCCAGAGGCAGGGCAGCGCGTTCCAGGCGTCCTGGAGGAACGTCCTGCACGCGGCGACCAGGTAGTCGCGCGCCGGTCCGTCCGCGATCGCCGCCGGCGGGACGGGGTCGCGCGGGCGCCGGTCCCAGACCGCCGTGACGTCGCGCAGGTCGACCTCGTCCGCGCCCCGGCGCAGGGTGTAGCGGGCGCGCCCGCGGGCGTCGTAGGCTAGGGAGACTTCGGCCTGCGCGGGGAACTCCGCCGTGTCCAGGCGCACGACCGGGGCGCCGCGCCGGCGCAGGTCTTCCTGGACGCGGTCGGCGTGGGCGTCGAGGGGCTGCGTCAGGATCAGGAGCATGGACGGGCACCTCCGCATCGTCGGCGGCGTGGCTGGGGCCTGGGCGCAGCGCGGGTGAGGGCCCCCCAGCGGGGCCCTCACCCGCCTCGTCGGGCCGCGACGTCGCTCAGGTCAGCTAGTTGGGCACCGGATCGCACTGGTTGCCCCTGACGGCCGTGCAGAGGACCGGGCCGCCACCGCCGGTGACGAGGCGCAGGTGCTCCTCGCTCAGCTCGGCCCCGACGGCGGAGAGGTCGGCGATGCGCGTGCGCGGGCCGAGACGGGCCGGCCCCGCATCGGACTTCTCGCCGGCGGCGGGCTGCCTGGACAAGAGCTTCTCGAACATGGCTTCACTCCTTAGCGGTGCGCGCGTCGGTGCGCGACTGGCCGTGACTTGGCGGCGCCGGTGACGTCGCTGTCGCCGAGCACCCTGTCTCACTCTCTCGCCCGGGGCCGGACTGGCGGGCGGCCCTACTCGCGGCGCGGTGTGGGTGCGGGACGGGTCAGTGACGTCGGTCGGCGCTCACCGCTCGCGGGCTTCTCGTCGCGAGCGTCTCCGCGGCGCATCGGCGCACCGCACCACCCAGGCTAGGCCGGTTCGGGGTCCCTGCCATCGAGGGGATCCGGTATCCGCGGTACGTATTCCGGGCGGCCCCGGCGGCCAGGAGGAGCCGACCCGACGGTCGGGCCCGTCCCGGTCTCGCCGGAGTCTCACGATCGCCGGCCGGGGGAGCCCGGGAACGGCCGGGGGCCACAC
>DATLLM010000411.1:0-2593 GCA_035537855.1 Chloroflexota bacterium
GGCGCCGCCCCGGCGCGCTACACCTTCGACCCGCGCGACCCGGTGCCCACGATCGGGGGCGGGATCTCCGCCGCCGAGCCGCTGCTGCGCCCCGGGGGATTCGACCAGCGCGGCGCCCCCGGCGTCTACGGCGCCCGGGACAGCCTGCCCCTCAGCGCCCGGGCGGACGTGCTCGTCTTCCAGACCCCACCCCTGCCGGACGCGCTGGAGGTCACCGGGCCGGTCACGGTGACGCTCTACGCCGCCTCGTCGGCCACGGACACGGACTTCACCGCCAAGCTGATCGACGTCCACCCCCCGAGCGGGGACTACCCCGAGGGGCTGGCCATCAACCTGACGGACAGCATCATCCGGGCCCGCTACCGCGACGGCTGGGAGCAGCCCCAGCCCCTCGAGCCGGGCCGGATCTACCCCCTCACGTTCGAGCTGTACCCCACGGCGAACGTCTTCCGGGCGGGCCACCGGATCCGGCTGGACGTCAGCAGCAGCAACTCCCCCCGCTTCGACGTCAACCCCAACACCGGCGGGCCCCTGGGCGTCGAGCGCCGCCTGGAGCTCGCCCACCAGGCCCTCTACCTCGACGCCGCCCACCCCTCCCACGTGGTGCTGCCCCTGACCGGCTGAGCGACTCAGCCGCCGCCGCGGGCCCGAGCGCACCCGGGCGCACCCGGGGCACCGGGTACACTGAGCGGCCGGGAGGGCAGCGAGGATGGAGCTGCGGACGCTGGGGGGGACGGGCCTGCGCGTCTCCGCCCTCGGATTCGGCTGCGGGGCCGTCGGTGGCTTGATGGTGCGCGGCGACCCCGCCGCCCAGCGCCGGGCGGTCGCCCGGGCCCTCGAAGCGGGCGTGCGCTACTTCGACACCGCGCCGAGCTACGGCGACGGGCGCTCGGAGGAGGCCCTCGGACGCGCCCTGCCGCCGGCGGAGGCGGACGCCGCCGGGGCGGTGCTGGGCACCAAGTTCCGGGTCGAGCCGGCCGTCGCCGCCGCCGGCGGCGCCGCCGTCGCCCGCGCGGTGCGCGAATCGCTCGAAGCGAGCCTGCGCCGGCTGGGCCGCGAGCGGGTGCACCTCTTCCAGCTGCACAACCGGATCGCCGCTGCCGGGGGCGGGGCCGGCGGCGCCCTCACCGCCGACCAGGTGACCGGCCCGGTGGCGGACGCCCTCCAGGCCGTGAAGGACGCCGGCCTGACCGAGCAGGCCGGGATCACGGCCACCGGCGACCCCGCCGCCGTGCGCCGGGTGCTGGAGTCCGGCGTCCCGGCGACGGCGCAGGTGTACTTCAACGCCCTCAACCCCAGCGCCGGCTGGGCGGGCCACGCCGGCCCCGGCGGCCAGGACTTCCGCGGCCTGATCGACACCGCGGCGCAGTCCGGGGCGGGGGTGATCGTCATCCGCCCCCTCGCCGCCGGCGCCGTCGCCGGGGCCCCGGCGCGCCACGCCAACGCCGGCAATCCCGGCGGGGGCATCGCCGGGGAGCGCTACGACGAGGACCTGGCCCGGGCCGGCGCCCTCAGCGCCCTGGCCACAGCGCTCGGGCTGGAGAGCGCCGTCGAGCTGGCCTTCCGGTTTGCGCTGGCGAAGGACGGGGTGTCCACCGTGCTGATCGGGTTCTCAGACGGCGAGCAGCTCGAGGCGGCGCTCCGCTGGGCCGAGCGGGGGCCGCTCGCCGCCGACGCCGTCGCGCGCGTCCTCGCTCTCTAGGCTGTTCTCTCCGTTGGTCTCTCCGGCGGCGCCCCGCCGCCCCGCCGCCCCCGGGGGTGCAGGGGGCTCCGCCCCCTGCCCGTCGGAGACAGCGAATCTACTCCCCCTTCCAGTGCGGCTTGCGCTTCTCCAGGAACGCCCGCACCCCCTCGCGGAAGTCCTCGCTCAGGTAGCAGCGCAGCACCAGATCGTCCCCCGGGGGGAGGGACGCGGCGCTGAGCAGGCGGCGCACCGCCTCCTTGGTGGACTGGATGGTCAGGGGGGCGTTCCCCGCGATGGTCAGGGCCAGCTCGCGGCCGCGGGCCCCCAGCTCGTCCGCGGGGACGATGCGGCTGGCGAGGCCGATCTGCTGCGCCTCCTCCGCCCCGACGAGGCGGGCGGTGAAGAGCAGCTCCTTGGTGCGGGCCGGGCCGAGGAGCTGCACCAGGCGGGCGTAGTTGGCCAGGCTGAGGCAGTTGCCGAGCGTGCGGGCGATGGGGAAGCCGATCTGGGCGTCCGGGGCGCACAGGCGCAGGTCGCTGGTCAGGGCGATCGCCGCGCCGGCGCCGACGGCGTAGCCCCGGATGAGGGTGATGGTCGGCTGGCGCAGGCGCTCCAGGCGCTCGAGCACGCCCTCGATGCGCCGCTCGTAGGCCAGCACGTCGTCGGCCGATTCGAACTCCCGGAACTGCCCGATGTCCGTCCCGGCGACGAAGGCCCGGTCGCCCGCGCCGCGGAGCAGGAGGGCGCGGATGCCCGTCTGGGCGTCGAGCCAGTCGCAGGCCCGCAGCAGGCCGTCGTACATCGCCCAGGTGATGGCGTTGCGCGCCTCGGGGCGGTTGAAGGTGAGCCAGGCCAGGGGGCCCTCGATCTCCAGCCGGAGGTGGGGGGTGCCCAGGTCGGGGCCGGGGA
>DATLLM010000412.1:0-9119 GCA_035537855.1 Chloroflexota bacterium
GCCCCAGGACGAGGCCCCGCACCCCGCCCTCGCCGAGTGGTGGTACTACACGGGCCACCTCTACACCCCGAACGCCGGCGGCGGCGAGGCCGAGTACGGCTTCGAGCTGGTCTTCTTCCGCGCCGTGCGCGGCGAGCGGCCGCCGGGGTACGCCGCCCACTTCGCGGTCACCGATCTGCCCCGCGAGCGGTTCGCCTACGATCAGCGCCAGGATGTGGCCCTGAACGAGGCCAGCGGCGCGCGACCCGCTCCCGCTCCCGGCGCCGACGGGGCGCTCCCGGTGGGAACGGTCTCCCGCCCGCTGCCGGGGGGCGGCTTCGATCTCAGTCTCGGCGGCTGGCGCGTCGCCGGTCGGGACGGGCAGGACGTCCTCCAGGCGGCGATGCCCGGCTACGCCCTCGACGTCAGCCTGTCCGCCACCCGCCCGCCCGTGCTGCACCTCGGCGACCCGCCCCAGTTCCCCGGCCTGATCTCGTTCGGCCCGGCCGGGTACTCCTACTACTACTCCCGCACCCGGATGACGGTCGACGGCACCCTGACCGTCGACGGCGCGCCGCTCGCGGTGCGCGGGGACGCCTGGATGGACCACCAGTGGGGCGACTTCCTCGTCCTCGGCGGCGGCGGCTGGGACTGGTTCGCGGGCAATCTGCACGACGGGCGCGACCTGACCTGCTCGATCGTGCGCGACGCCGCCGGTCAGGTGGTGCTGGCCTACGGCACCCTGGTCGAGGCCGACGGGCGCACGCGCCACCTGGGACAGTCGGACCTCCGGCTGACGCCGGTCGGCTGGTGGACGAGTCCCCGCACGGGAGTCCGCTACCCGTCCGGCTGGCGCCTGACCGTACCGGACGCCGCCGTCGACCTGCGCTGGGTGCCCCTGCTCCAGGACCAGGAGCTGGACACCCGCGCCTCGACCGGAGTCGTCTACTGGGAAGGGGCGGTGCGCCTGGAGGACGCGGCCGGCCAGGACGCCGGCCGGGGGTACGTCGAGCTCACCGGCTACACTGCGTCCCGGTAGGCAACAGCAACCGATGGCCAGAAAGCGCCCGGGCCCCGGCCGCAGACAGCGCCGCGGTGGGCCGTCCCCGTACACCCGCTTCGCCGTCCTGGCCGCGGCGATCGCCGTGCTCGTCGGCGTCCTGTGGGCCGTCGTCGTGCGCGGCCACTGGTACCTGGGCTGGCTGCTGGCCGTGAGCGCGGCCACGTTCACCCTGTACGGGCTGGACAAGCACCAGGCCCGCACCGGCGGCCTGCGGGTGCCCGAGAACGTGCTCCACGCGCTGGCCCTCGCCGGCGGCGCCGCCGGGGGCTGGGCGGGCATGCTCTTCTTCCGCCACAAGACCCAGCACGGCGTCTTCTACGCGGTGCTGGCGGTCGCCTCGGCGCTGCAGCTCGGCCTGGCGCTGTGGCTCGCCACCACCGGCGCCGGGCCCTAGCCGGCCGGGAGCGCACCGCCGGGCGGCGTATACTGGCGCCCGGAGGAGAGTTGGACGTGCGCTACGTGATGTTCACCAAGCATCTTCAGACGTTGTCCATCCGCGAAGCGGGGGAGACGATCAAGTCGCTCGGATTCGACGGCGTCGAGCTGACCGTCCGTCCGGGAGGACACATCCTGCCGCAGAACGTGGACGAGGAGCTGCCGCGGGCGGTCGAGACGCTGGGCGAGATCGGCCTCGGCGTGCCGGCGCTGGTGGTGGAGATCCACAACCGCGGCGAGGAGTACGCCGCCGCCGTCTGCCGCGCGGCGGGTAAGGCCGGGGCGACCGTGCTGCGCACGTCGAGCGCCCGCTACCGCCAGTTCGGCTCCATCCGGGAGCAGATCGAGGCGGCCCGCAAGGACGCCAGAGACCTGGAGAGCCTGGGCGAGGAGTTCGGGGTGCGCCTCTGCATCCACACCCACTCGGGAGACTTTCTGAGCAGCAACGGCCCGTTGCTCTCGATGGTCATCGACGGCACGGACCCCCGCTTCGTCGGCTGCTCGCTCGACCTGGGGCACCTCACCACCGAGGGCGGCAAGTCCGGCTGGCGCCAGAGCATCGACCTCCTCCAGCAGCGGGTGGGGATCGTGGCCGTGAAGAGCTTCGGCTGGTTCTACGAGCCCGACCCGAAGACCGGGGAGATGGTCTGGAACGCCAAGCTGGTGCCCCTGGATGAGGGCAACGTGCGCTGGCGGCAGGCCTTCGAGCTGCTCCGCCAGGTCGGCTGGGACGCCGACGGGCAGGCCCTCGTCTCCGTGCACAGCGAGTACCAGGGCGGCGGGAGCTGGCGCAGCCTGGAGGTGCCCGAGCTGGTGGAGCAGACCCGCCAGGACTTCGCCTACCTCAAGCAGCAGTCCCAGGTGGCGGCGCCGGCCTGAGCGTCTCCCCCGCCCGGCCCGTTGGCGGGCCGGGCGGCGCCGGCCGCTCAGCGTCCCCAGGTGAAGAGGGCCTCGAGGCCCGGCCAGAGGGCATCCATCTCCGCCCGGTCGTACTCGTCCAGCGCGGTGCCGGCGCCGCGGGTGCGGGCGCTCTTGATGATCCCCCGGCGCACGAGGACGGCCTTGGCGGAGGCCACGCCGGCCAGGCGCTCGCGGTTCAGGGCCGGCTGCAAGCGGGTGTGCAGCTCGCGCGCTTCCGCCTCGTTGCCCGACTCCCAGAGGTCGAAGACCCTGGAGACGACGTCCGTGTACTGACTGGCCGGCATATTGCCGGCCGCGCCCCGGCGGAGCTCGTCGATCAGGTTCTGGGCCCCGCCACCGCCGAAGACGCCCCACAGGGCGGGCTCCTTCGCCTCTACCAGACGGGCGATGTTGTGGTGCGCCGGGGCCACCTCCTCCTTGACGTAGTGGATGCCGGGGATCTCGCGCACCAGCTTGAGCAGGGTCGCCGGGTTCATCGCCGCGACGCCGGCGTTCTGGACGAAGACGGGCACCGCGGCGGCCGCGGCGATGGCCTCGAAGTAGCGCAGCACGTCGTCGGCAGAGAACCGGGTCACGTAGGGCGGCATGGCGATGACCGCGTCCGCACCGGCGTCGCGGGCGGCCGTTGCGAAGCGCCGGGCCCCCTGCAGGCTGGCGGCGGCGACGCCGATGACCACCGGTGCGCGCCCCGCTACCTGGCGCGTGACCAGAGGGATGAGTGCCAGGCGCTCCTCGTCCGTGAGCGTGAAGAACTCGGACGCCATCACCGGGTGCACGATCCCGGCGGCGCCGGCCTCGACGCTGAAGTCCAGCTGCCGGCGCAGGCTGTCTTCGTCCACCTCCGTGTCGTCGCGGAACGGGGTGACGGGGATGGCGAAGATGCCCCGCCAGCGGGGCCCAGCGGACGAGTCGGCGGTCGACGCGGACGCGGCAGGGGTTTCGGACATGCGCCCATTGTGTCGTCCGCCGGGCCGGGCCGGCAAGGGGCGACGGGCCGCTGCCGGGCGCTGCTACCGTGTGGTAAGCACTGAGCAGAGGCGGGGGTGATGGAGCGCGCGGCCGGTAACGAAGCGACCTACAGCCGGCTTCTCGTGCCGCTCGACGGGTCGGCCGAGGCGGAGCTGGCGCTGCCACACGCCGTCAGCCACGCCCGGGCTTTCGGCGCCTCCCTGCTGCTCATCCGGGTGGTTCCGGCGGCGGCCGTGGCCGCGCCGGTGACCGTGGAGCTGCCGCTCGAAGGCGGGCTGCCCGCGCTCGGGGCCCTGACCGACGCGGCCGCCAATCCGGACGTGATCGGGGCGGCGATCTACCTGGAGGACGTGGCCGGCCGGCTGCGCGCGGCCGGGGTGGAGGTGGAGGCGGTGGTGCGGGAGGGCGCGGCCGCGACCACCATCCTGGCCGAGGCGGAGGCGGCCGCGACCGACCTGTTGCTGATCGCCACCGAGGTGCGCGCCGGTCTGGCCCGCCTGGTGCTCGGAGACGTGGCGGACGAGCTCTTGCGCCAGGCGCCCTGCCCCATCTTCTACGTCCGGGGGGAGGCCCCGGCCGATCCGGGACCCGCCCGGCGGCTGCGCAACTTCGCCGACGATCTGGCCCAGGCCGGGGCGGTGACGCCCGTTCCCCTCGGGCTGCGCGAGGTGCCGCTCGATCGCATCGTGGGCAGCGTGGGGCGAGCGCGGGACCTGGACGCGGACTTCCTGCCGCTGAGCGCGCGGCGGCGCCAGGACGAACGCTTCCGGCGCATCACCCGGGCGATGACCGACGGCCAGGCCCTGCCCCCCATCCAGCTCTACAAGCTGGGCTACAACTACTACGTCCTGGACGGGCACCACCGGGTCGCCGTCGCCCACGCGCTCGGCATCCGCGAGCTGGACGCGGAGGTGACCGAGTACCTCTCCTCGTCCAACGCCACCCAGCAGCGCGTCTTCGGCGAGCGCCGGGAGTTCGAGCGGCGCACCGGGCTGACCCGGGTGGGGGCGACCCGCGCCGGGACGTACCCCCGGCTGCTGGAGATGATCGAGGAGGTCGCCGAGGCGGCCCGGCGCCGCCAGGGGCGCGACGCCGACGCCCCGGCCGGCGCGGCCGCCGAAGACGCCTTCAAGGACGCCGCCCGGCGCTGGTACTTCGACTTCTTCCGGACGCTGTCCTCGCAGGTGCGCAAGCGCCGCCTGGGGCGGGCCTTCCCCGGAGAGCGCACCGCGGACATCATCGTCCGCCTGCGGGACTTCCGCTCCGAAGAGGCGCGCCTGGGGCACGAGGTCAGCTGGGAGCGGGCGCTGGAGCACTTCGCCGCCGCCTACGACAGCAGCCATCCCTGGCGCTCCTGGGACGTGCGCCGGCCCTGGGACCTCAGCCGGCTGGTGCCGTTCGGGCGCCGGCGCGTCGAGCACCCCGACCCGGCCGCGCCGGGTGCGGAGAGCGCCGGGAGCGCCGGGAGCGCCGGGAGCGCCGGGAGCGCCGAGGGCGCGGATCAGGCGGAGAGGCCACCGCCGAGGTAGGCGCTGACGATTCGCGGGTCACCGGCCAGGGCCGCGGCCGGGCCCTCGAGCACCACCTCGCCGCGCTCCACGACGTAGGCCGCGTCCGCCACGCTCAGCGCCTTGCGCGCGTTCTGCTCGACCAGGAGCTGCGACGTCCCCTCCGCCTTGATCTCGCGCACCACCTCGAAGACCTGCCGCACCAGGTGCGGCGCCAGGCCCATGGAGGGCTCGTCGAGCAGCAGCAGGCGGGGCCGGGCGAGCAGGCCGCGGGCGATCGCCAGCAGCTGCTGCTCGCCGCCGGAGAGGCTGCCCGCCGGCAGGTCCCGCCGCTGGCCGAGGATGGGGAAGCGCTCCTGCATCGCCGCCAGGTCCCGCCGCAGGGCCTCCCGGTCGCGCCGCCGGTAGCCGCCGAGCTGCAGGTTCTCCAGCACGCTCATCTGGGGCAGCACCGCCCGCCCCTCCGGCACCTGGACGAGCCCCAGCGCCACGATCCGCGGCGGGCGCCAGCCGGCGATCTCCTGGCCGTCGAAGCGGACGGAGCCTCGCACCGGGCGGACGAGCCCGGACAGGGCGGCCAGGGTGCTGGTCTTGCCCGCGCCGTTCGCCCCGATCAGGGCCACCGTCTGTCCGGTCTCGACGCGCAGAGAGACGTCGCGCACGGCGAGCACCGGCCCGTAGGCCACGGCCAGCCGCTCGACGCTGAGGAGCGGCTCGGTCACGCCCCGTCCTCGTCCCGGCCGAGGTAGGCCTCGATCACCCGCCGGTCGTCGCGTACGGCGGCCGGCGACCCTTCGGCGATGAGCCGGCCGAAGTCCAGCACCCCGATCCGGCCGCAGGCCTCCATCACCACCCGCATGTTGTGCTCCACCAGCAGCACCGCCTGCCCCCGTTCGGGGAGCTGGCGGATGAGCTCCACCAGCCGGCCGGCCTCGGCGTGGGTCATCCCGGCGGCCGGCTCGTCCAGCAGCAGCAGGCGGGGCCGGGCGGCGAGGGCGCGGGCGATCTCCAGGCGCCGCCGGTCGCCGTAGGCGAGCGAGCCGGCGGGGGCGGCCGCGTACGCCCCCAGTCCGAGCGCATCGAGCAGGGCCGCACCCCGCTCCCGGGCGGCCGCGGCCTCGCGCCCGTCTTCCGGCAGCAAGAGCAGGCGCCGCCAGAGGGGGGCGTGCCGGCGCAGGTACTCGCCGGCGACGACGTTCTCGAGGGCGGTCATCTCGGGGAAGAGACGGATGTGCTGGTAGGTGCGCGCCAGGCCGCAGCCGGCCACCCGGTGAGCCGGCCACCCGGTGACGTCCTGACCGGCGAAGGCGACCCGCCCGGACTGCGGGCGGAGCAGTCCGGTGACCAGGTTGATCAGGGTGGTCTTGCCCGCCCCGTTGGGACCGATCAGGCCGTAGACCTCTTGCGGGCGCACGGCGAACGTGACGCCGTCCACCGCCCGCACGCCGCCGAAGTGGCGGGTCAGTCCCTCGATCGCCAGCAGCGGCGCCCCCGCCGCCGCGGCCGCCGCGCTCACGCCGGGCGGCGGGCGCGCCGCCGGAGCAGGCCGGCCAGACCGTGGGGGGCGAAGAGGATCACCGCCACCAGGATGGCCCCGTTGAGGAACAGGCGCAGCGCCCCGGCCTGCACGCCGCTGGCCCGCAGCGCTTCCGGCAGCACCGTCAGCAGTCCGGCGCCGAGCAGCGGGCCCCAGAAGACGCCGCTGCCGCCGACCACGGCGAAGAGCAGGATGCTCACGGCCCGATCGAAACCGAACTCGTTGGGGCCGATGAAGAAGGTGAAGTGGGCGGAGAGCGCCCCGGCGAGGCCCGCCAGCACGGCCCCGGCGACGAACGTGCGCACTTTGTAGGCCGTGGCGTCGACGCCGGTGCCGCGCGCGGCCGTCTCGTCCTGGCGGATGGCGTCGAGGGCGAAGCCGGAGCGGGAGCCGCGCAGGCGCCAGAAGACGAACACGGCCAGTCCGAGCACCGCCCCGATGTGCCACAGGCGGGTGACGTTGGGGATGCCGTTGAGGCCGAGGGCGCCGCCGGTGCCGGGGATGTTGATCAGCAGCACCCGCACCACCTCGCCGAAGCCGATGGTGGCGATGGCCAGGAACACCCCGCGCAGGCGCAACACCGGGACGCCGAGGGGCAGGGCGACGACCGCCGGCGCCAGCCCGCCGGCGAGGACGGCCAGGGGAAACGGCACCTGCAGGCGGACGGTGAGCAGGGCCGCCGTGTAGGCCCCGATGCCCATGAACGCGGCCTGGGCGAGCGAGAGCTGCCCGGTGGCCAGGGTGACGTAACTGGAGAGGGCCAGGATGGCGTTGATCCCCAGGAAGTAGAACAGGCTCTGGTAGGTGGCCCACAGGTCGGCGATGGCGCAGACCTCCGGGCTCAGGCCTCGCGCAGGCCGCGGGCGCCCAGGAGCCCCCGGGGGCGGACCAGCAGGATGAGGAACAGCAGGGTGAAGGCGATGGCGTCGCGCATCTGGGACTGGCCGGTGATGGCGACGCTGAGCACCTCGATCAGGCCCAGCAGCAGGCCGCCGAGCAGCGCCCCCGGGACGCTGCCCATGCCCCCCACGATGATCACCGCCAGCCCCTTCAGCTCGATCGACCGGCCCATGTCCGGGGTGAGCACGTTGAACGCCAGGGCGGAGAGAATCCCGGCGGCGCCGCCGAGCGCTGAGGCGGTGAAGAAGCTGCCGGCGATGATCCGGTCGACGTCGATCCCCAGGATGCTGGCCGCGCGCTGATCCTGGGCCACCGCCCGCACGGCCTGCCCCCAGCGCGTCCGGGTCAGGGCGAGCGACAGGCCGGCGACCATCAGCAGGGCGACGACCACGATGGTCAGCTGCAGCAGGCTGATCCGGACACCGCGCACGTCGAAGACCGTGTCCGGGAACGTCCCGGGGGGAAAGCGGTAGAGCTGGGCCCCGAAGACGCCGAGGATGATGCTCTCGAAGACGAGCCCCATCCCGATGGTGCTGATCAGCACCGCGAAGTTGGTGTTCGGGCGCCGGCGCAGGGGGCGCACCGCCAGCCGGTCGAGCAGGACGCCCAGCAGCCCCCCGCCGAGGGTGCCGAGCACGAAGGCCAGCGGCATCGGCAGGCCGAGGCGGACGACGAGCGCCAGGCAGACGAACGCGGCGGCGGTGAAGACGGCGTGGTGGGCCAGGTTGAGGATGTCCAGCACGCCGAAGATGAGCGTGTAGCCGACGGCGAAAAGGGCGTAGACGGCGCCGAGGAAGACGCCGTTGGCGAGCTGCTGACCGAAGTCGGTCACGCCCGGTGCGGCCGGCGGCGGATTCGGCGGCGGGTGACGCGCACGGTGACGGACGCCAGCGTACCGCCGCTACTCGAAGATGGCGAACTTGCCGTCCCTGACCACCTGTACCACCGGCGGGTGCTCGGCGTCGCGACCGGCGGTGAAGGAGAAGCTGCCGAGCACCGTCGGCAGACCCTTGATCTCGCCCATCGCTTTCCGAATGGCGTCCCGGCCGGCGCCGGCGCCCGCCCGCTTCGCCGCTTCGGCGAGGATGTACGCCCCGGCGTACGCCTGGGCGGCGAACTGATCCGGCTCGGCGTTGTACTTGGCCTTGTAGGCCGTGATGAAGGCCTGACTCTTGGGGTTCGCGGTGGCCACGTTCCAGGCCGCCCCGACGACGACGCCGTCGGCCGCTTTTCCGGCCTGGCTCATCAGGGCGGGCGAGTTGAGCCCGTTGCCGCCGACGATCGGGATCGTCTCGCCGAGCAGCTGGCGGGCCTGGGTGACGATGCCGACGGCGGCGGCGATCAGGGCGGAGACCACCAGGGCCTCCGGGTTGGCGCCCTTGATCTGGGTCAACTGGGCGGAGAACTCCTTGTCCGCCTTGCCGAACGTCTGGGTGCTGGCGATCTGCACGGCGTTGGCGTCGAGCGCCTTCTTGAACTCGTCGTAGCCGGACTGGGTGAAGGCGTCGTCGTTGCCGTAGAGGACGCCCACCCGCTTGAGGTTGAGCTTGTCTTTGGCCCGCTTGACCGTGTTCGGGATGACCACCGACTCGGTCAGGGAATCGCGGAAGATGAAGTTGCCGATCTGGGTGACGCCGTTGGCCGTGTTGGAGACGCCGAGCACCGGGACGCTCGCCTGCTGCGCCAGGGGATCGGCCGCCAGGGCCACGTCCGAGAGGGTGGGGCCGATGATGGCCAGCACCTTGTCCTGGTTGATGAACTTCTGGAAGACGTTGATCCCGGCGGTCTTGTCGCCGGCGTCAAGCTC
>DATLLM010000413.1:0-6117 GCA_035537855.1 Chloroflexota bacterium
GCCCGCCGCCCACCCGCGGCACCTCCGGACAGGTGACCCGCATCGCCCCCGGCGGCGCGCGGTCGATCGTCGCCTCCGGCCTGCCCTCGTACGCCTTGAGCCCGGCCGAGATCACCGGCCCGGCGGGGATCGCCTACGCCAACGGGGCCATCTGGCTGGCCGTCGGCGGCGCCGGCCCGGCGACGCCCGCCCTGCAGGCCCTGCCGAACGAGAACTCGGTGGTGCGCATCAACCCCCAGAACGGGGCGGTCACCCGCGTCGCGGACATCGGGGCCAACGAGCGGGCGAACAACCCGGACGGGCTGGGCGTCGACAGCAACCTGTACGGACTGGCCCTGGCCACCGACGGCAACCTCTACGTCGCCGACGCCGGGGGTAACGCCCTCTACCGGGTCAACCCCAACGGCGGGGCGCCGTCCGTGGTCACCGTCTTCCCCGGCATCACCCTGCCCCCGGGCGCGCCCTTCCCGCCGGGCGGCAACCCCGTCCGGGGCGGCCGCGCTGAGCTCGACCCGGTGCCCACCGGCGTCGCCGCCAACCCGGCCGGCGGCGTCTACGTCGGCCACCTCAGCGGTGGCCCCTTCCCGGTCGGCGCGGCCAAAGTGGTGCGAGTCAGCCCCAGCGGACAGATCAGCGACGCCGCCGCCGGGCTGACGGCGGTGGTCGGCGTCGCCGTCGGGCCCGACCGCAACCTCTACGTCTCGGAGATCTTCTCCCAGTTCGACCTCTCCACGACCCCGCCGACGCCCCGCCCGGGCCGCGTGCGCCGCGTCGCGCCGGACGGCTCGTCGCAGATCGTCCTCGACGGCCTGACCACCCCCAACGGGATCGCCTTCGACCGCGCCGGCAACCTCTTCGTCGTGACCAACGCCGCCTTCACCCCGCCGGGCGCGCAGGGCCAGGTGGTGCGCTGCGAGCGCGTCGCCACTCCGGCCCCGGGGCTGCCCCGCACGGGAGCCGGCCCCGCCCCCGCGTCCCGCTCGCTCGGCGGGCTCGTCCAGGGGGCCGGTCTGACCGCCCTCGCCGCCGCCGGCGCCGCCCTGCTCTTCTTCGGACGGCGCGCCGCGCGGGCTACTGCACCACGACCGTCCCGGTCATCCCGATGAACACGTGGGGCCGGCAGAAGTAGCCGTAGTCGCCGGGCGAGTCGTTCAGCTTCACGTTCGACTCGCCCGGCTGCACGAAGCCGCTCTCGAACGTGCCGCCGGCCGCGCTGACCGTATGCGGCGTGATCCCGTTGTTCGTCCAGGTCACCGTCGTCCCCACCGGGACGGTGAGCTTGGCCGGCAGGTTGCGGTTATCCACCATCGTCACCGGCGCCCCGGCGGCGGCGGCCTGGGCCGCCGGGGGCGCCGCGGCCACGGTCGGGAGGTCGAACGCCACCGCGACGGCCTCCGCCTCGCCCCCCGCTTCCCCCTCGGCGGCGACCACCCCGACGGGCAGCGCCAGGGTCAGCCCGATCGCCGAGACGACGCCCAGCGTGGCCACCCCCCGCAGCATCGCCTTCACGCCACCGTGCTTGCCCATCTTCCGCTCCCTCGCCCGCTGCGGTTCTTCCCCACCGGGCTCTGCCCCAATCATCGTCCGGACCGGCCTGACGAATCACGGGCCGCAGCCTGACAGGCGGCTGACCGATTCGAGAGAGATAGACGTCTCCGGAGCGGATTTTCGGGTCCGGCCCGGCTCCCACTCGCCCGCCGTCCGCGAGGCGTAGTCGGCGATGCGGTGGGCGCAGGCCGCCGCGGCGGTCAGCGCAACGCACCACTCCCGCGCCGCCGGGGCCCCCGGGACGCCGGCCGGGCCGCCGCCCGCGCGGGGGACCTGGTGCTGGCGCGGATCCCGGCGTAGGATGCCTCCCGTGACAGCCAGCATTCAGGAGCAGCGAGCGTGACAGCAGGCGGAACGGCGGGCGGAACGGCGGGCGGCGCAGGCGACGGACGGGTACGCGTTGGGGTGATCGGCTCGGGCAGCATCGCCCAGATCATGCACCTGCCCTACCTGCTCGAATTGGACGACCGCTTCGTCATCAGCGCCCTGTGCGACGTCTCCCGGGAGACGCTCGACGCCGTCGGCGCGCTCTACGGCGTGCCCCCCGGCGCCCGCTTCACCGACTACCGGGCCCTCTGCGAGAGCGACCTGGTGGACGCGGTGCTGGTCTGCCCCAGCGGGTCGCACGTCCCGGCGGCGCTCGCCGCCGTGGCGGCCGGGAAGCACGCCCTGGTGGAGAAGCCCCTCTGCTACCGCCTGGACGAAGCGGCCGCGCTGGTCGAGGCCGCCCGGGAGGCGCGCGAGCGCGCCGGGGTGGTCGTGCTGATGGCCTACATGAAGCGCTTCGATCCCGGCTACCAGTACGGCCAGCGCCTGGTGCGCCCGCTGGCCGAGGCGGGACGGATCCGCTTCGTGGACGCCCGCCACCTCCACCCCAGCAACGACCTCTACATGGCCCACCACCGCATCTTCCGCGGGCGCGACGTCCCGGCGGCGCTGCGCGAGGCGGGGCGCCGCGAGGACGCGGCCGCCGTCACCGCGTCCCTCGGCCCGGACGCGCCGGAGGCGCAGCGGCGCGTCTTCCAGGGCATGATGGGCTCCTCCATCCACGACGTCTACTGCCTCAACGGCCTGCTCGGCCGCCCCGAGGAGATCGTCGCCTCGGAGACCTGGGACGGCGGGCGCTGCTGGAGCGCCATCCTGCGCTACCCCAACGGGGTGCGGGTCTCCTACGCCTGGGTCGACGTGCGCCAGATTCGCGAGTTCCGCCAGGAGTTCGCCTGCTTCGGGGACGACAGCCGGGTGACCATCACCTTCCCCTCGCCGTTCCTCAAGTCCGCCCCGACCCTGGTCACCGTGCAGGGCTCGGAGGCGGCCGGGACGGGCGCCCCGTACGGGCGCGACGGCGCCGAGCCCGGCTGGCAGCACCCCGGCCCGGCCCACTGGTCGCGGCGGGTCACCGCCTCCCACGAGGAGGCCTTCAAGCGCGAGTGGCTGCACTTCCACGCCTGCATCACTCAGGGCGTCACGCCCCTGGCCGGGCCGGAGGAGGCGTACGCGGACACCGCTTTCGTCGTCGACTGGGCCCGCGCCACCCGGGCCGTCTGAGCGTCTGAGCGCCTGAGCGCCTGAGCGCCCGGGAGGCAGTGAGGCAGTGAGGAGCGAGCGCGATGGATCTGGCGATCCCCCCGCCGGAGGCGGCGTCCTGGCCCGCGGCGGGGGCCCCGTGAGCGCCCCGCCGCGCGCCCGTCCGGGCGGGACCGGGGCGCGCCCGTACGCCGGGGCCTGGCCGGTGCTGCTGACCCCGTTCACCGAGCACGGCAACGTGGACTGGCCGGCCTACGAGGCGCTGCTGCGCTGGTTCCTGGAGCAGGGCGTCGGCGGGCTGTTCGCCGTCTGCCTCTCCAGCGAGATGTACGACCTCTCTCCCGAGGAGCGTCTGCGCCTGGCCCGGGTCGCCAGCGGCGTCGTCGCCGGCCGCGTGCCGGTGGTGGCCACCGGCAGCTTCGGCGAGGACGCGGCCGCCCACGCCGAGAGCGTGCGCCGCACGGCGGCGACGGGGGTAGACGCCGTGATCCTGACGCTACCCCCTTTCGCCCAGAGCGAAGCGGAGCTGGAGCGCTACTTCGACGCCATCCTGGAGGGCACAGACGCCCCCCTGGGGATCTACGAGTGCCCCGTGCCGGCGCGGCGCTCCCTCCCGGCGACGCTGGTGGGGCGGCTGGCCCGCACCGGGCGCTTCGTCGCCTACAAAGAGACCAGCTGCGACCTGCCGACCCTGGAGGCCAAGTGCGCGGCCGCGGCGGGCACGCCGATGGCGGTGCTGCAGGCGAACACCCCCTACATGCGCGAGGCCCTGCGCCTGGGCTGCACCGGGAGCATGTGCATCAGCGCCAACGTCGGCCCGGACCTGGCCCGGGACGCCCTGTCCCGGCCCGGCCCGGAGGGCGCCGCCGCCCACCGCCGGCTCTGCGTCGTGGACGCGCTGATGCGCCTGAATCACCCGGCGGCGGGCAAGTTCCTGCTGGCCGAGCGCGGCCTGCCCCTCGGCCTGACCACGCGCAAGAAGACGCCCCCCCTGACGGAGGAGGTCAAGGTGCTGCTGCGCGAGTCGTGGCGGCTCGTGCAGCCGCCGGACGCGGGCCCCGGCCCCGCGGCGCCGGCCCGGAGGACGGGCGGGGCCGCAATCGCGAGCCCGAGAGAGAAGGAGCGGGCGGCGAGCGGCTGAGCCAGATCCCCTTCCCGGTGATCCGCTCGCACGGGCTGTTCTGGGGCGAGACGGACAACACCCTCAGCGTCGTCGAGCCCTGAGCCCTCCCTGGGGGACCCCCGTCCCGACGAGCGCGCCCCCTCCGGAGCAGCGCCGGGCGACGGGCGTCCGCGCCGCCGTTCAGGGCCGGCGCAGGCGGTAGCCGACGCCGGTCGCGGTCAGCAGATAGACCGGATTCGCCGGGTCCGGCTCGAGCTTCTTGCGCAGCTGGCGGACGAAGGTGCGCAGGTAGTCCGATTCGCTGCCGTACTCCGGCCCCCACACCCGCTGCAGCAGCTCCCGCTGCCCGACGACCCGCCCCAGGTTCCGCGCCAGGTAGGCCAGCAGCTCGTACTCCGTGCGGGTGAGCTGCACCTCCTCGCCGTCGCGCAGCACCAGGCGCCGGCCGAGGTCGATCACCAGGGCGGCGGGACCGCCGGCGTCAACCACCGGACCGGTGACGCCGCCGCCGGCGCCGGCGGCGTAAGCGTCCAGACGGCGCAGGGCCACCCGCACCCGGGCGAGCAGCTCGTCCACCCCGAAGGGCTTGGTCAGGTAGTCGTCCGCGCCCAGGTCGAGCGCCCGCACCTTGTCCGCCTCGTCGGCGTGGGCGGAGAGCACGATCACCGGCGCCAGCGTCCACTCCCGTAGCCGGCGCAGCGTCTCGTAGCCGTCGATGCCCGGCATCGCCAGGTCGAGGACGACGGCGTCCGGCGGCTTGAGCGCGGCGGCGTCCAGCGCCGCCTGGCCGTTTCGCGCCGTCGCCACCTCGTAGCCCTGGGCGCGCAGGTTGGCCCCGACGTAGACCAGGATGCCCGGCTCGTCGTCCACGACGAGGATGCGCCGCGCGCTGCCGTTCGAGTTGCCGTTCGCGCTGCCGTTCACGCTGCTGTTCACGCCGCCGTTCACGCCGTCACCTCACCCCCTCGCAGCAGAGCGTACCTCCGGCGCCCGCCTCCTGCCCGCCTCACGGCTTCCTCACGGCTTCCTCGCACCGCCCGGCGCCGAATCTCACGAAACCCTCAGACGCCCTGGCTAGCCTGAGAGTTCTGGGCGGGCGCCCGGCGGCGGCGCGCGGCGCGCGGCCCGGAGCCCGAGGCCGAGGAGAGGACGAGGAGCGAACACGGTATGCGAATGAGTCTGCCGGTCCGGCGGTCGAATGCGGAGCGCAGCGCGACCACGAAGCGCTCCTCCCGGCGGATGTCCCTGTCGTTCCAGCGCACCCTGGAGGGCTACTTCTTCGTCGCCCCGTGGGTGGTGGGCTTCGTCATCTTCATGGCCTGGCCCCTGTTCCAGAGCTTCTTCCTCAGCTTCCACGAGCTGCAGGCCACCAGCCTCTCGGACCTCAAGTTCCGCGGCATCGACAACTACAAAGAGGCCTTCTTCATCGACGCCCGCTTCCTGCCCCGCCTCAAGGACACCCTCCAGCAGAACCTGCTGGACGTGCCCGTGATCATGATCTTCAGCCTGTTCAGCGCCATCCTGGCCAACCAGAAGATCAAGGGGGTGATCGCCTTCCGGGCGGTCTTCTTCCTGCCCCTGGTGATCGGCTCGGCCCAGGTCATCCAGCAGCTCTTCGATCAGGGCGTGGGCGGGGCCGTCCTCTCCCGGGGCGTCAACATCCAGGACCTGGCCTTCCAGTACCTCGGCCCGGACGCCGCCGCCGGGGTGGAATCCCTGCTGAACCGCCTGCTGTTCGTGCTCTGGAAGACGGGGGTGCAGATGCTGATCTTCCTGGCCGGCCTGAACAGCGTCTCGCCGGTGCTCTACGAGGCGGCCCGGGTGGACGGGGCGACGGACTGGGACCGCTTCTGGAAGGTGACCCTGCCCCTGCTCTCGCCGGTGATCCTGGTGAACCTGGTCTACACCATCGTGGACTC
>DATLLM010000414.1:0-5122 GCA_035537855.1 Chloroflexota bacterium
CCCGCACCGCCACCCGCCCGCGGGCGGGCGAGGACCTGGAGCAGGAGGTCTCGGTCACCCTGGAGGAGGCCTACAACGGGGGGCTGCGCGAGTTCGTCATCGACGTCCCCACCACGCCCGGGGCGACCGCCCGGGAGCGCATCGAGGTCAAGATCCCGCCCGGGGTGCGCGACGGCACCCGCCTGCGCGTCGCCGGCAAGGGGCATCCCGGCTCGAACGCCGGCCCGCGGGGCGACCTCTACCTGCGCATCCGCCTCAAGCCCCACGAGCGCCTGGAGCGCCGCGGCGACGACCTCTACGCCGACGTCGCGGTGCCGCTGGTGGACGCCGTGCTCGGGGGGGAGGTCGAGGTGCACACCCTCTCCGGCAGCGGCACCTTCCGCATCCCGCCGGAGACCCAGAACGGCAAGACCTTCCGCCTCACCGGGCAGGGGATGCCCCGGATGGGCGGCGCGCGCGAGGCGGACGCCCCGCCGCGGGGCGACTTCTACGCCCGCGTCCGGGTGGTGCTGCCGGAGCGGCTCTCCGACCGGGAGCGCCAGCTGTTCGAGGAGCTGAAGAAAGTCCGCCGCGAAGGGGGGTGATTGGCGATGTTTCGAGAGGACGAGCCGTGCTTCACCATCGGCGTCGTGCACCAGATGCTGGGCCTGCACCCCCAGACGCTGCGGCACTACGAGCGCCTGGGCCTCGTCCGCCCCCAGCGGTCAGACGGCAGGATCCGCATGTACTCGGCCAAGGACCTGGAGCGCATCGCCCTGATCAAGCGCTGGATCGACGAGTTCGGGGTCAACCTGGCCGGGGTGGAGATCATGCTCAAGATGCAGGAGAGCATGGAGCAGCTGCGCGTCGAGCTGGAGCGCCAGCTGGCCGAGCAGCGCGAGCAGTACGAGAGCGAGGTGCGCCGCCTGAAGGACGCGCTCGTCCGCGTGACCAGCGAGCGCGGCTAGGCGACCGCCCGGCGCAGACGGCAGGGACGGCAGGGACGGCAGGGACGGCAAGCCCATGAACATCAACAAGTACACCGAAAAAGCGCAGGAGGCCCTGCAGGGCGCCCAGCAGCTGGCGGAGGCGCGCAACCACAGCCAGGTCGACGTCGAGCACCTGCTGCTCGCCCTGCTGGAGCAGCCGGACGGCGTGGTGCCGCGCCTGCTGGAGAAGCTGGGAGCGACCCCGGCCGCCCTGCGGCAGGGCCTGATCGCGGACCTCGACCGCCTGCCCCGCATCTACGGCGGGACGCAGGTCTCCATGTCGCCCCGTCTGCGCCGGGTGGTGCAGAGCGCGTTCGAGGAGGCCAACCGCCTCTCGGACGAGTACGTCAGCACGGAGCACTTCCTGCTGGCCATCCTGGACGATCGAGAGGCCGGCGCCGCCCAGCGCCTGCTCCAGGGCGCGGGGGTGACCCGGGAGCGGGCCTACACCGCCCTGACCGAGGTGCGCGGCGGGCAGCGCGTCACCGATCCCAACCCCGAATCGAAGTACGAGGCCCTCGAGCGCTACGGGCGCGATCTGACCGACCTCGCCCGCCGCGGCCGGCTCGACCCGGTGATCGGGCGGGACGAGGAGATCCGCCGGGTGATCCAGGTGCTCTCCCGGCGCACCAAGAACAACCCGGTGCTGATCGGCGAGCCGGGCGTCGGCAAGACGGCCATCGTCGAGGGCCTGGCCCAGCGCATCGTCCGGGGCGACGTCCCGGAGAGCCTGAAGGAGCGCAAGGTCGTCGCGCTCGACCTGGCCGGGATGATCGCCGGCACGAAGTACCGGGGCGAGTTCGAGGAGCGCCTCAAGGCCGTGCTCAAGGAGGTCACCGACGCCGCCGGCGAGATCATCCTGTTCATCGACGAGCTGCACACCGTCGTCGGCGCCGGCGCGGCCGAGGGGGCGATGGACGCCTCGAACATGCTCAAGCCGATGCTCGCCAGGGGTGAGCTGCACTGCATCGGCGCCACCACCCTGGACGAGTACCGCAAGCACATCGAGAAGGACGCCGCCCTGGAGCGGCGCTTCCAGCCGGTGCAGGTGGACGAGCCGACCGTCGAGGACACCATCTCCATCCTGCGCGGCCTGCGCGAGCGCTTCGAGACGCACCACAAGATCCGCATCCGGGACAGCGCGATCGTCGCCGCCGCCACCCTCTCCCAGCGCTACATCCCCGACCGCTTCCTGCCGGACAAGGCGATCGACCTGGTGGACGAGGCCGCCTCCCGGCTGCGCATGGAGGCGGAGAGCATGCCGGCCGAGCTGGACGAGCTGCGCCGGCGCATCCTGCAGCTGGAGGTGGAGCGGGAGGCCCTGCGCAAGGAAGAGGACGAGGCCTCGCGCGACCGGCTGAGCCGCCTGGAGGGGGAGCTGGCCGACCTGCGCGAGCGGGCCGGGGCCCTGGAAGCCCGCTGGCAGACCGAGAAAGCGGACATGGAGCGCATCAGCGCGCTCAAGACGGAGATCGACGCCGTCCGCACCCAGGTGGAGCAGGCCCGGCGGGACTACGACCTGAACCGCGCCGCCGAGCTGGAGTACGGCCGGCTGCCCGAGCTGGAGCGGGAGCTGCGCGCCGCCGAGCAGCGCCTCGCCGCGACCGACGGCGCCCGGCTGTTCAAGGAGGAGCTGGACGCCGAGGACATCGCCGAGGTCGTCGCCCGCTGGACCGGGATCCCGGTCAGCCGCATGATGGAGGGCGAGTCGGAGAAGCTGCTGCGGATGGAGGAGGCCCTCCACCGCCGGGTGGTCGGTCAGGACGACGCCGTGGCGGCCGTGGCGGACGCGGTGCGCCGCGCCCGGGCCGGGCTGAAGGACCCGCGGCGCCCCATCGGCAGCTTCATCTTCCTCGGCCCCACCGGGGTGGGCAAGACGCTCCTGGCCCGGGCCCTGGCCGGCTTCCTCTTCGACGACGAGGAGGCCATGACCCGGATCGACATGTCCGAGTACATGGAGAAGCACAGCGTCTCCCGCCTCGTCGGCGCCCCGCCCGGCTACGTCGGCTACGACGAGGGCGGCCAGCTGACCGAGGCGGTGCGCCGGCGCCCGTACCAGGTGGTGCTCTTCGACGAGATCGAGAAGGCCCACCCGGACGTGTTCAACCTCCTGCTGCAGATCCTGGAAGACGGGCGCCTGACGGACAACCAGGGGCGCACGGTGGACTTCAAGAACACCATCCTGATCATGACCTCCAACGCCGGCTCGGCGGCGATCCAGGACTGGCTGGCCGCCGGGACGCCCTGGGAGGACGTCCAGGAGCAGGCGCGCGACCTGCTGCGGGAGACGTTCCGCCCGGAGTTCCTCAACCGGGTGGACGAGGTGGTGGTCTTCCACCCGCTGTCCCGCGACCACCTGATGCGCATCGTCACCCTCGAGCTGGACGCCGTGCAGCGGCGCCTGGACGAGCGCCACATCGTCCTCGACGTGAGCGACGGCGCGAAGGCCCTGCTGGGGCGCGAGGGCTACGACCCCGTCTACGGCGCCCGGCCGGTGCGGCGCGTCGTCCAGCGTGAGGTGGAGAATCCCCTCGCCCGGCGGATCATCGCCGGCGACGTGCGCGACGGCGACACCGTCCGGCTGGACGCCGCCGGCGGGGACAGGGACGGGGAGGGCGCCGGCGGGCTGATCATGCGGCGCGAGGAGCGCCCGGACGGGGCCCGCACCCGCCCGTCGCCCGCCGGCGACGCGGCGCCCCCCGAGACCGCCGTCGCGGCGCAGGGGGTCTGATGCCGGACTACCGGCACATCCTGTGGGAAGGACGGCGGTGGGTGCTCACCGCCGTCCTGCTCTTTGTCTGCGGCGTCGCCGCCGGGTTGATCGTCTCGCTGACCGTCCCGGACGAGGCCCTGCGCATCTTGCAGCCGGCGATGGAGCGCCTGCGGGACGTCGGCCAGCGGGTGGCGACCGAGGCGTCGCCCCTCCAGCGGACGTCGATCATCTTCCGCAACAACGGCCTGGCCGTGCTCTGGATGATGCTCCTGGGCCTCTTCGCCGTGCCCTTCTTCGGCCTGGTGCCGGCCGTCGGCGCGTTCGGCAACGGGGCCATGATCGGGATCGTCGTCGGCCTCGGCCCCCGCTTCTCCCCTCTGGCCGCCTCGCCCGGGACGATGCTGCTCGCCACCCTGCCCCACGGGATCATCGAGATCCCGGCCCTGCTGATCGGCACCGCCTGGGGGATGAAGCTGGGCCTGGCCTGGCTGCTCCCCAACGCCAGCGGCCACCGCATGCGCACGCTGGGCCGCACCGCCCTCGAAGCCGGGCAGATCTTCGTCCTCGTCTCGGTGCTGCTGATCGTCGCCGCCGCCATCGAGGCGAACGTCACCCTCGCCCTGGTGCAGGGCACCCGCCAGGCGGCGCTCCCGACCGCCCTGACCGCCCTGAGCGGCGCCCTGACCGCGCTCGGCGCTGCGGCTGCTATACTCTGAAGTCGCTCCCGCCCCCTCCCGGGGCCGGTCACCGTAGAAGGACGTACGATGCCCAAGGGCAAGACCGATATCAAGCGTTTCCAGAAGCAGGACAAGCGGCGCCAGCGCAATCGCTCGGTGCGCTCGGCGGTGAAGACCTTCATCAGTCGGGCCCGCCAGTCCGTGGTCAGCGCCACCTCGCGGGAGGACGAGAGCCTCCAGAGCAGCGTCCTGCGCGCCATCAAAGAGCTGGACCGCGCGGCGCGCAAGGGGATCCTGCATCCCAACAACGCCGCCCGGCGCAAGAGCCGCCTGATGAAGCGGGTCAACGCCCTGGCCGCATCCGGGTCCTAGCGCGTTTGTGAGGGAGCCGCCCTCACCCCCTGCCCCCTCTCCCTCCGGGAGAGGGGGTTCACTGTTCTGTTCGTGGGGGCTGCGCCCCCACGCCCCCCTCGTGCGGGAGCCACTGTCCGGGGCGTCGGTTCGGCGCAACCCGCGGGGTGAGGGCCGCCACCCGGCGCCCCCGGGCGTGGGCCACGCCTCACGCCCCCCGGGGCGGGGCTGCGCTCCGGGGCCCCCGTGTAGGGGTCAGGGATTCCCGGACGGCGGCGGCGTCGGACGGACTACCACTCGCCGGCGGTGAATCCGCGGGTGAGGTGGGTCAGGATCTCCGCCGCTGCGTCCACCTGGGCGAGGTCGACCCACTCGTCTGCGGTGTGGGCCTGGGCGATGTCCCCGGGGCCGAA
>DATLLM010000415.1:0-2176 GCA_035537855.1 Chloroflexota bacterium
GATCGGCCCGGGGCGCCGCTGGAGGCGCCCCGGCGGGGAGGGGCGGGCGCTCAGCTCGCCCGCAG
Source organism: Chloroflexota bacterium (assembly GCA_035537855.1). Taxonomy (GTDB): domain Bacteria; phylum Chloroflexota; class UBA11872; order UBA12225; family UBA12225; genus DATLLM01. The sequence continues at coordinate 66 of DATLLM010000415.1, forward strand.
CTGCCCCATCTCCCCGATCAGCCCGGAGATGATCTCGCTCGCCTGGGCGCGGGAGAGGCCCTCCGTCTCGATCGACTTCCCGGCGGCGCGGGCCATCCGGGCGATCGTCTGCAGCTGCTTCGGCGTGGCCGGCGCGGCGACGCCGGCGCCCCCGCGCGACTCCTGACCGTTCGCGCCGAAGCCGAGCTGGATGCGGTCGCCCCGGCCGCCACCGCTGCGGGCGGGCAGGCGCTCCGGCTCCGGCGCCCCCAGCTCGTCCGCCTCCTCCGCCTCGTCCGCCTCCCGCGGCCGCAAAGGCGCGGCCGCGGCGCTCGGACGGGCGGCGGCCGCGTCGCGCGAATCGGACTCGTCGCCCAGCTCCTCGAAAGCGGTGACGCCGATGTTGACCGCGTCCCGCAGGGCGCGCGCCTTGGCCCGCGTCTCCGCCATCCGGATCAGGTGGGGGGCCATCATGCGGGTCACGTTGCCCGGGCTGGCGTCTCCCAGGCCGGTGAAGGTGCCCGCCTCCGTCTCCACCGTGGCGTGCACGATGGCCGACATCCCGTTCAGCTCGCTCGGCACCTGCACCAGGGTGGTGGTGATCCCCCGCAGGCCCCGCTCGTGGGCCAGGTCAAGCAACCCGGCGTAGAGCACGAAGCTGCGCCCCTCCCGCTCGACAATGAATTCCTTCTTCACCGGTCAGTCTCCCGTCTCCGCGCCGCCGCGGCCGCTCTCGCTCGCCCCCGTCCATCTCTCGGTTCCACGCAGCCTGTATCCCATCGGGTCGAGACCTCTTCTGGTCGCATTCGGGAGCGCCGGTGGGGCCCGCGCTCCGTCTAGATTATAGAACATTTTTTCTACGAGTGCCAGCGGCGGACTCGGCTATACTGACCCCCGTGGCCGCCCTGTGGCGGAATCGACTCCTCCCGCTCCAGCCGGCTCCGGCGGCCGAACCTGCGGCCGCGCCGCCCCCGGCGCCGGAGCGCCCGGTGCGGGCCGCCCGGCGCGTCCCCACCCACCACAGCGGGGCCGCGCGGGAGTGGCGCGCCGGCTTCCCCTTCCGCCTCCTGCTCCTCCTCGGCTGCCTCCCCTTCCTGCTCCTGACCAGCGCCGTGCTCGTCTACCGCGAGCAGCAGTCGGACAAGATCTACGCCGGGGTCACCGCCCTCGGCGTCGGCCTCGGCCGGATGACCCCCCAGGAGGCCTCGGTCGCCCTCAAGCGCCAGCTCGTCGCCGAGTCGCGGCGCCCCCTTGAGCTGCGCTACGACGACGACGCGTTCACCACCAGCCTGGCCACCATGGGGCTGACCATCGACGACGCCCAGGTGGACGCCTGGGCCGGGCAGGCCTGGCAGATCGGCCGGGACAACGACCTGCGCACGTGGCTGCGCACCCAGCTGGCGCTCATGCGCCGCGGGCACGAGCTCCCCGTCACCCTGACCTTCGACCGCGAGCGGGCCACGGCCGCCCTCGCCCGGGCGGCGGTCGAGGTGGAGCGCCAGCCGGTGAACGCCGGCCTGGCCGTCGAGCAGGCGGCCGGGGAGCGCTTCGAGGTGCACACCTCCCCCGCCCGCACCGGCCGGCGCCTGAACGTCCCGGCCACCCTCGACCGCCTGCAGAGCGCCCTGCACAACCAGCTCCCGACGGACGTCGACCTCGTCCTGGACGAGGCCCTGCCGGCGATCGGCGACGCGGACATCGCCCCGGCGGTTGAGGCCCTGAACAACATCCTCGGCTCGCCGATGGAGGTCAAGGACGGGGCGCGCACCTGGACGATGACCCCCGTCCAGGCCTTCCCCATGCTGGAGGTCACCGGGCTCGAGGCGGGGCAGCCGCCGGTGGTGGCCCGGCTCAACGCGGCCAAGCTGCGCCCCTTCGTCGAGACCATCACCCGCCAGGCCACCGTCCCGGCGGTCAACGCCGCGTTCGAGGTGCAGAACGACCGCGTCGCCGTGCGCGCCGGCGCCGCCGGGAAGACGGCCGACCTGGAGGCCACCCTCAAGCTGTTCAACGAGCGCGTCGGCAGCACCACCCGGACGGTGGAGATCGCGTTCACCGAGGAGCAGCCCTGGGTGGTGGAGTCGGACCTCAACGCCGCCCGCGACCAGGTCAACGCCCTGCTCGATCTGCCC
>DATLLM010000416.1:0-5606 GCA_035537855.1 Chloroflexota bacterium
GGCGCGTCCCCCGAGAATGTCCCCCCGGCGCGGGACGCGCCGGCGCCGTCTCTCTGGCCTGGCCCCGCCCCCCTGCGGTGGCCAGCTCCGCGGCGGCCCCCGCACGAGGGGTCTGGGGACGCCGTCCCCAGAATCACCCCCTTCAAACAGTCAATGTCTCAGATTGGAGATGCCGCGCCGCACCCGATCGGCATAGGATGGATGCCGGCGGCCGGCACGGCGGCCAGTAAGGATCAGGCGAGTCAGATGGTCCAGCAGTTCAGCGCAGCAGCGGAAGGAGAGGGCGAGGCCGCGGGGGTTGCGCGCGCGGTCGGCGCTCTGGCCGAGGAGTTCGCCGCCCAGCGCAGCGAGCGGCAGCGCCGGCGGCACCTGGACGCCGAGGACTTCCGCCGGCTCGGCGCCGCCGGGTTCCGGCGCACCGGCGTCCCGGTGGCCGAGGGGGGGTTGTGGGAGTCGGTGCCGCGGACGACGCGGGTGGTGGCCGAGATGCTGCGCGCCCTGGCCGCGGGCGACTCGGCGGTGGCCCTGGTCAGCGCGATGCACCCGGCGGTGCTGTCCTTCTGGATGGCGAGCCCGGAGGTGACCCCGGAAGCGCAGGCGGCCTGGGACGAGCAGCGCCGGCGCGCCGCCCGGGCGGCGCTGGACGGCGCCTGGTGGGGCACGATCACCTCGGAGCCGGGGAGCGGTGGCGACGTCGCCAACACGCGGGCGGTCGCCCTCCCGGCGGCGGGCGACGGCGGGCTGGCCTACCGCCTCTCCGGGGCGAAGCACTTTGGCAGCGGCTCCGGGATCACCTCGTACATGCTGACCAGCGGCCGCCCGGTGGACGAGGCGCCGGACTGGTTCGTCCTCGACGTGCGCGACGTCCCCTGGGACGGGAGCACGGGGATGCGCCTCGTCGCCGAGTGGGACGGGCACGGGATGGCCGCGACGCAGAGTCACGGGTTCACCTTCCAGGACTTCCCGGCCGAGCGCTTCGCCTGGCCGGGGCACCTGGTCGACCTGCAGGGGCGGGCCGGGCCGTTCGTCGGCACCCTGTTCACGGCGGTGATCGCCGGCGTGGTGGACGTGGCCATGGCCACCGCCCGGAGCCAGCTGGCGCCCCGCCGCGGGGCGCTGCGGGCGTACGAGCAGGTGGAGTGGACGGAGGCGGAGACGGAGGCCTGGCTCATCCGCCAGGCGTACGAGGGCATGCTGCGGGCGGTGGAATCGGACGAGGGTGGCACGGCCGGGGCGCTCAGCGTGGTGCGGGGCAAGACGGCCATCGCCACCCTGTCCGAGCGGGTTCTGGGCCGGCTCTGCCGTATCCTCGGCGGGGGGACGTACGGGCGGGGCTCACCCTTCGGCGCCTGGTTCGAGGACGTGCGCGCGCTCGGCTTTCTGCGCCCGCCGTGGGGGCTGGCCTACGATCGGCTGTACGACGGCTCCTGGCCGGCGGGGTGAGGCGCCGGCGCCCCGGCCGGGGGGCGCCTGCTACCATGCCCGCCGACGGCCGACGGCCCACCGGCCGCCCGGCCGACCGGGCGGGCCAGACATCCGGTACCGAACGATCGCTATGCCAGAGCGTCGAGGACCCGCGGCGGACGAGTCCCACGCGCCGCTCGGCCGCAGTCTCGGCTATCAGGTGAACGTCGCCGCGCGGGCCACCCGGGCGCTGCTGGACGCCCGCCTGGCCGAGCAGGGGGTGACCTTCGCCACGTGGGTCGTGCTGGTCGCCCTGTCCACCCGCGGCGACCTCATTCAGCGCGACCTGGCCGGGATCGTCGACGTCGAGGGACCGACCATGGTGCGGCGCCTCGATCAGCTCGAAGCCGCCGGGCTGGTGGCGCGCAGCGCGGCGCCCGGCGATCGCCGGGCCACCCGGGTCAGCCTGACCGGGTCCGGGCGGGCCCTCTACGGGCGCCTGCGCAACGCGGTTGAGGAGGCCGAGGTCGATCTGCTGCGCGAGATCGACCCGGCGGACGTGGCGACCACCCAGCGGGTGCTGCGCGAGATCGTCGACCGCGCCCGCGCGCTGCGCCAGCGCTGAGCCGCCGGCGAGGTCGGGGCGGCGTCAGACGCCCGCGGCGGCGGCGATGGACTCGTCGAGACGGGTCAGCACCCAGTCCAGCTCCTCCCGGGTGGTCACCAGCGGCGGGCCGAGGATGGAGCTGCCGGCGCTGCGCCGCAGGAGCAGGCCCCGCTCGCGGGCGGCGGCGGCCACGCGCAGGCCGAAGGCGTCCGGGCCGCCCTGCCCGACGCCGGCCTGCGCCGGATCGGCGCCGGCGTACTCGACGGCGGCGAGGAGGCCGATGCCGCGCACCGCCTGCACCTCGGGGCGGCGGGCCGCGATGGTCTTGAGCCCCGCCAGCAGGTGCTCGCCCAGAGTGGCCGCCCGCGCGGAGAGCTGCGCTTCCTGGAACAGGTCGAGGGCGGCCACGGCGGCGGCGCAGGCCACCGGGTTGCCGCCGTACGTGTGGCCGGAGTGGAACTGCACCCCCGCCTCCTCCGGCCCCCAGAAGGCCGCGGCCACCGCCGGGCGCAGGGCGACGCAGGCCAGCGGGGCGTAGCCTCCGGTGAGTCCCTTGCCCAGGCAGAGCAGGTCGGGCACCGCCCCGCTGTGCTGGAACGCGAAGTCCCGGCCGGTGCGCCCGCAACCGGTGATGACCTCGTCGTAGAGCAGGAGCACGCCGTAGCGGTCGCAGACCTCCCGGAGGCGCGGCAGGTAGTCGGGCGGCGGGACGAGCACCCCGGCGCTCTGCATCACCGGCTCGCAGAGGACGGCGGCCACCGTCTCCGGGCCCTCCCCCCGGATCACGTCCTCCACCGCCTGCGCGCAGACCGCCCCGACGGCCGCCGGCGGCGCCCCGTACGGCGGGTGCAGCGGATCGGGCGGCTGGACGTGCAGGAAGCCCGGCGGGAGCGGCTCGTAGGGCGCCCGCATCGACGCGTGCCCGGTGGCGGCGAGAGCGCCGAGGGTGGCCCCGTGGTAGCTGCGGTAGTGGGAGATGACCTTGTAGCGCCCGGGCTGGCCGGTCTGCTTGTGGTACTGGCGGGCCAGCTTGATCGCCGCCTCGACCACCTCCGAGCCCCCGGAGAGGAGCTTGAAGGTGCCGAAGTCCGGCAGCAGGGCGCCCAGGCGCTCGACCAGCTCGAGGGCCCGGGGGTTCGTCGCCAGGGTGGGGGCGGCGAACGCCAGGCGCTCCAGCTGCGCCGTCACGGCGGCGATGATGCGGCGCTGGCCGTGGCCGTAGTTGGCCACCATCACCCCGGAGAGGCCGTCGTAGTAGCGCCGCCCGTCGACGTCCCACAGCCAGCAGCCCTCGCCCCGGTCGAGCACCAGGGGGTCCTCGGCGAACGCGGACATCTGCTGGAAGTCCACCATCAGCCGGGCCGCGGCCCGGCGCATCGTCGTGTTCATGTGCTCCTCTGGCCCCGAACAGGGGCGGCGCCTCAGCCGGTCGGGCCGGCGCCGAAGTCCGGCACCACGAGCAGCACACCCCCCTGGCGCGCCGAGTCGTGAGCGACCAGCCCGGGGACGCAGTAGCGCGCCGCCCGCCAGACGTGATTCGGCGGCTGCCGCCCGCTGACGCAGGCCTGGACGAAGTCGTCCACCAGGAACTGGTGCGACCCCAGGTGGCCGTTGGGCAGTCCGGCGTACTCCCGGGGCAGCCGGGCCACCGGGTGGACGGCGGAGACGCCGGCGAAGTCGTCTTCGGCGTGGCGCACGCCGCCCACCGCCAGCAGGTCGTCGAGCGGCTCGGTCCTGGCCCGGTCCTTGGTCACCCAGCGCGAGCCGGCCAGGTTGTGCTCGAAGCACCCCTGGGTGCCGAAGAGGGACATCCGGACCGTCCCGGGGTGGCCGACGCGCCGGAACTCGTTGATCCGGCAGGCGCTGCCGTCTGACATGCGGAACAGGGCCGTCTCGTTGCTGAAGGTGTTGTTCCACAGGTTCGCCTCGGCGCGGTAGACGCCGTCGTCGACGCGGTCGACGAACCCCTGGGCCGAGACGTGGGTCATGTGCGCCCCGGTGACGGAGACGATCAGGCTCACCGAGTGCGTCGGGTAGTAGAGGGGGGGCTTCCCCGCCGTCTCCAGCCAGCGCTCGCCCCCGCGGCGCCGGGAGATGGGGTACAGCCCGTGGTCCCAGTCGTGGTAGTACTCCCCCTCGCCGTAGACGACGTCCCCGAACGCGCCCTCCGCGAAGCGCTGCCGGCAGTACAGGGCCTCCGGGTAGTAGTAGCTCGTCTCCCCCAGCATGTAGATCAGCCCGGTCTCCTCGACGGTGCGCACCAGGGCGCCGATCTCGTCCAGGCTGATTCCCGTCGGCACGGCGGAGTAGACGTGCTTGCCGGCGCGCAGGGCCTGCACCGCCTGCCCGGCGTGCAGCCAGGGCTGGGTGATGATGGCCACCGCGTCCGCGTCCGAATCGCAGACCTCGTCGAGCGAGGCCGCCGTGCGGGACAGCTCGAAGCGCTGCGCCGCCTCCGCCGCGCGGTCGGCGTGCAGGTCGCAGAGGACGACCTCATCCACCAGGGGGTGCGCCTTGAACAGGGGGATGAAGCTCTGGGCGAATCCCCCGACCCCGACCATGGCTACGCGCAGTCCCACGTCGATCCTCTCTCGCCCGGCGCCGGCTCTCCCCGCCCGGGCGCTGCCGTCCGGCCTCCGCCGGCGGCCCCGGCGGCCCCGGCGTGCTCGCTCCGGCCGGGCCGGCCGTCTCTGGCCAGCAGGACGCGGATCACGCTCGCCGCCGCCTGCTCGGTGTGGCGCCGGGTGACCGCCGCCGCCAGGTCGGCGTCGCGGCGCTGGCAGGCGTCCATGATGGTGCGGTGCGCCTCCAGGGCGGCGTCCATGCTGCCGGGCAAGGGCAGGTTGGCTCGCGAGTAGCGCACGCTGGAGTTGATCAGGCCGGCGATCTGCCGGGCGAGCACCGGGCGCCCGGCGGTGGCGTACAGGGTGCGGTGGAAGCCCAGGTCCCACTCGATGAAGGCGGTGGCGTCCCCGGCGGCGCAGGCCGCCGCCTGGTGGGCCAGGGCCTCGCTCAGCGCGGCCAGGGTGGACTCGTCCAGCCGCGGTACGGCCACCCGAGCGGCGAGCGCTTCGAGCACCGCCCGGGTGGAGTACAGATCCTCCGCCTCGGCGGCGGACAGGTCGGCGACGGAGAAGCCGCGGTAGGGATCGAGGGTCACCGAGCCGTCCGCCGTCAGGTGGTGCAGCGCCTCCCGCACCGGCATCGGGCTGACCCCCAGGGCCGCCGCCAGGTCCTCGATCCGCAGCCGGTCCCCGGGGCTCAAGCGCCCGCTGAGGATCATCCGCCGCAGCTCGTCTACGGCCAGGGCGTGGGTGGTGCGGCGCTGCCCGCCGAGCCGGGAAGGGAGGCGCGGGCCGCTGGCGGGCGCCGCCCCGGCCGGGGCGGCCGTCGTGGGGGTCACGCTAGAATCCTCCGGAACGTCCCGATACAATATCAAATCCTGAGCGGTGCCCCGGAGTGGGCAGGAGGAGAAACGGGCCATGCTTGGAGCGACCGGCGGGGCCGAGGCCGCGGCCGAGGCCGAGGCCAGGGGCAGGGGCGAGGGCGGTAACGGGAGCGGGCGCAGGAGCGGGAACGGGAGCGGGCGCAGGAG
>DATLLM010000417.1:0-7169 GCA_035537855.1 Chloroflexota bacterium
CGCGGGTGGCGTAGGGAGACCGCTTCATCGCACCCCCTCCGTCGCCGGCGCCGCCGCCGGCACGAGCCGGCCGCTGAGCGAGACGCCCGGTGCCGGTAGCGCCGGCGGCAGCGCGGCGCCGCGCCCGGGGACGATGCGGGGCAGCCGCCGGACGGGAGCGCCGCCGGCGCCGGGCACGAGCTCGCCGGGCGCCGGTCGGCCGAAGCCGCGGCCGGCGAGGGCCAGAGCGGCCGCGGCGAAGTCGCCGCCGTGCTCGAGGAGGGCGTAGGCGGCGAACTTGGAGTAGCTCGCCCCCGGCGCGAACGGCGGGGCGTTGGAGCTGAAGACGTACAGCGAGTCGGCGCCGGCGTAGCCGGTGGTGGCGCTTACCCCGCGCGCCTTCCCCGGGCGACACCAGTAGCCCTCGCCGCCCCGTCGGCGGGGAGCGTTGGCAGCTCGGCGGCGTCGAGCCAGCGCCCCGAGCCTCGTCGCGCTGCGCGCGCTGCGCCCGGGCGGCAACTCGGCAGGAAGTAGGAACGGGCCGGATCCTTGCAGGCAACGTCGGCGTCGGGGGCCAGCAGGCCACGGGCGCTGCCCCAGACCCCCGGCCACGCCGTCACGGCGACCGGGCGCGCCAGCGGAAGCACCACGCGCCAATGCGGAGCGACCGGCGTGTGGCTGTGGGTCGTGTGCGCGGCGTACTCCCACGCCTCGAGGAGGGGCCATGGGGGCTCGACGCCGTCGAAGTCCAACGGGAGCGCGGTCAGCGCGAGCACCCCGCCGTTCCCGCGGGTGGCGGCGGCGGCGTAGATCGTGGGCGACCACAGCGATCCGCCCTTGTCCTGGCGCTCGCGGTGGGTGGTCAGGGCCGCGGCCAGGCGTTCCCAGGACGTCAGCAGGCGCCTCGGCCGGGGATCGGTGAGCCGCGGGAACACGGCCACCTCCAGGACGCGCCCGCCCGCCTCGGGGCGCCCATAGGCGCCACCGGCGGGCTCGGCCGTGCCTGGCTCGGCCGACGGGGCTTGTGGCTGCCGGGCGAGTGTGCTAAGGCGTGTCCGCAAACATGACTACGCTTCAAGGTGGGACACGAACGGCACGACCGAGATCTGTTGACCGACGCGGCGTGGGCGCAGCTCGCGCCCCTGCTGCCGCCCCAGAAGCCCCGCACCGGGCGGCCGGCGAAGCCGCACCGGACGATCGTCGAGGGCATCCTGTGGGCGCTGCGCACCGGCGCCCCGTGGCGCGACCTGCCGGAGCGGTTCGGGCCCTGGCACACGGTGGCCAGCCGCTTCTACCGCTGGGTCGCCGCCGGGGTGTGGGACCGCGTCCTGGCCGCCCTCCAGCGGCGGGCGGACGCGGCGGGGGCGTTGGACTGGGGCACCCACTTCGTGGACGGGACGGTGATCCGCGCGCACCAGCACGCCGCGGGCGCCCGCAAGCGCACCCGGCGCCCGCGGGCGGCGGGGCCGGCCGACGAGGCGCTGGGGCGCAGCCGGGGCGGCTTCAGCACGAAGCTGCACCTGCGGGCCGAGGGCGGGGGCAAGCCGATGGTGCTGGTGCTGACCGCCGGGCAGCGGCACGAGCAGACCGCCTTCCGCCCCCTGATGGAGCGCGGGGCGGTCAAGCGGCGGGGCCGCGGCCGGCCCCGGGTGCGCCCCGACCGGGTGGTCGGCGACCGCGGGTACACCGGCCGCCCGATCCGGGCCTACTGCCGCCGGCGGGGCATCCGCTCCACGATCCCCCGGCTGCGCACCGAGCGCCGCGCCGCCTACCGGGAGCGGAACCGGGTGGAGCGCTTGGTGGGCCGCTTGAAGCAGTGCCGGCGCGTGGCCACCCGCTACGAGAAGCGCGCGGCCACCTTCCTGGCGATGGTCACGCTTGCCGCCATCCTGCTCTGGCTGTGAGCTTTGCGGACACGCCTTAGAGGTCGGCCAGGTGGTTGTCCTCCGCCGGAAACGGCGGTAGCTGCCCGCCGAGGCGGCGAATCTCGCGCTTGATGAGCAGCATCAGACCGCGGAGGTTGGTCATCACCTCCTGGTCGTTGCGCTTACGCGCCGCCGCATACTCGCCGGCGAACTGGTCCCACCTGGCGTACAGCGTCTTGAGGCGCGCCTCACTCGACTCGCCCCGCCCGGCCGCCGGCCCCATGCGTGTCTGCGTCACGCGGACCATGGTAGCGCACGGCCCTCCCCCGCCGGCCGCGCGGCGGCTCCCTTCCGGCGGCGATCCCGGGCCCTCCCCGGGTGCGGCAGATCCCCGGGGCCCGCCGCGCTCGATAGGATGTAGAGGACCCTCCCCATGCGCCGCTTGAAGGCTTTCGCCCTCTTCCTCTCCAACGTCGTCGCCACCGTGGTGCTCGTCGCCCTCGCCGGCGCCATCGCCTGGGGGGTCTGGCAGGTGCTGCCGGATTCCACCCGCTCCGTCTTCCGCGATCCCCAGGCCGCCGTCCAGGGCGCCCAGCGCGGCGTCCGGGCCGGCCCGGCCAACCCGTTCACGGCGCTGATCGAGCGCGTCCGCGAGTGGTTCGCCGAGCGCCGCGACCTGATCGATGCCGTGATCGCCGCCGACGGCACGTCGGGCGGTATCACCCCTCTCCCCGGATGGGCCTCGGCCGACCAGCGCCACGTCTTCGGCGCGACGGAGACGCTCTGGCAGTCCCGCCGGGGCAAGCTCTCCGGCGCCCGCTGGTCCCGCGTCGTCTTCGCCTGGTCGGAGGTGCAACCCGGCGGGCCCCGAGACTGGCGCGCCCACTACTACCTGCGCGACGACCTGATTCAGCGCGAGCGGGCCAACGGGATCGAGGTCGTCGGCCTCCTCCAGGCGACCCCCGCCTGGGCGGCTACCCGGCGCGAGGACGGGGGCCGGGCCGTCCCGGCCGGTCTCTACCGCGACGCGAACGATCCGCAGAACACCTGGGCCGTCTTCGTGCGCAAGATGGCTTCCGAATACCGCGGGCGGATCGACACCTGGATCATCTGGAACGAGCCGGACATCCTCCCCGACGGCCCGAACAGCCAGTACTACAACTGGGCCGGCGACGAGCGCGACTACGCCCGCCTCCTCGCCGTCGCCAACCAGGCGGCGAAAGCCGGCAACCCACGGGCCCGGATCGTGTTCGCCGCCACCACCTACTGGGTGGACCAGAACGCCGGCCGCCCCCTCTTCCTCGACCGCGTGCTGGCCATCCTCGCCGCCGAGCCTCCCGTCCCCGGCGCCTGGCCCTTCGACGCCGTCGCCCTCAACCTGTACTCCTCACCGGACGACCTGCGCCGCGTCGGCGCCATCTACCGCGAGGTGCTCGACCGCCACGGCGCCGGCGTGCCCCTCTGGCTGACCGAGACCAACGCCACCCCCTACGACGACCCCGCCAGGGGACTCGCCCGTCCCCCGAACGGAATCCGGGTGACGATGGACCAGCAGTCCTCCTTCGTCCTCCAGGCGATGGCCATGGGACTCACCGCCGGGTACGAGCGCCTGGCCATCCACTCCCTGACCGATCGCGACACCACGGACGAGCTGTGGGGGCTGATGCGCAACGACGGCACCCTGCGCCCCGCCTTCGTCGCCTACCAGACCGCCGCCCGCTACCTCGGCGGCGCCGACCGCGTGGAGTTCGCCGGGCGGGAGCGGGCCCGCTGGCCGTGGCCCCAGGGTGGCTACCTCCCCAACTGGCAGGTGTACCTCGTCGTCGTCGAGCGCCCCGCCGGCGTTCCCGGCGCGCCGCCGCCGGGGCCGGCTCCCGACGCCACGCCGACCCCCGGTCGCGGGCTGCGCCTCCCCTGGGACCCCGATCCCGGACCGCCGCAGCCGGTCGCTCTCGGCCGCCAGCGGGTGAGCGTGCTCTGGAACGGAGACGCCGAGGCGGTGCAGGTCACCCTGCCGCGCGTCGCGGAGCGGGCGTCCCTGATCGACAAGTACGGGCGGGTGCTGCCGCTCGAGCCGGACGGGGAGCGCTGGCGGGTCACCCTCGCCGGGGCGACCGCGCACAGCCCGCTCGATCCGGAGGGGTTCTACTACGTCGGGGGCGACCCCGTCCTGCTGGTCGAGGACGGAGTCGCCGAGGGGGCCCCCGTCGTCCCCCCGGAGATCGCCGCTTGATCCGCCGCTCGCGACGTCCCTGCAGTCTCCCGATGGACCCACGTCTCGGGAGCTGCGCCCGCCGCTCCCTCGCAGCACCGGGGAGGGGCGGACGGGGGGCGAGCGGGCCACTGTGATCGACCTCACAGCGCCCCCGGCTCGCTCGTGGTATCACCACAGCTAGTGGTTCAGGCTGCCAGCTCCCAGGGGGCGTCCCTCTCCTTCAGCTCCGGAGGCGCGGCTGAGCCGTGGATGGTCTTCGTCGGCAGCGGCGGTGGCGCCCACGGCACCCGGTGCCACGCCGCGATCGCGGTCGGGGTGGCGCCGCAGCGGGTGCTGCTGCTGGACACCGCGGGCGGCTTCGAGGTCGTGGCCGGGCTGAAGCGGGCGGAGATCGATCTGCTGGCGGTGACCCGCATCTTCCTCAGTCACCGTCACTCGGACCACCTGCTGGGTCTCGAGCCCCTGCTGCTGCACATCGGACTGGACGCGATGTGGTCGCACCGGCGGGTGGGGGAGGTGCGCGTCTACGGTGAGGCGCGGGTGCTCGCCGCGGCGCGGGCGATCCTGGACGCGGTCGCCTCCTCGGCCCCCCAGCTCATCGCCGCCGCCGGCGGGCGGGTGGTCTGGGAGCCGGTGACGGCGGAGCAGACGGTGGCGGCCTGGCCGGAGGTGAGTCTGACCCCGTTCGCCACCGACCACGTCCCCGACGACGGGACGAATCTGGGCTGCACCGTCGACCTGGACGCTGCCCTGTTCCGGCCGGGCACCCGGGAGACGCCGTACCGCTTGACGTACAGCGCGGACACCCGGCCGGCGGCGGCGCTGGTGCGGGCGGCGGCCGGGGCCGACGTGCTGATCCACGAAGCGGGCGGACTGGACGCCCAGCGGCCGCAGGTCTGGCGCGCCGGTCACAGCACCGCAGGCGAGGCGGGACGACAGGCGACGGCCGCGGGCGCCGGGCGGCTGTTCCTCTTCCACGTCCCGACCGACGGCGCCGTTCCCGACCTCTTGCGCGAGGCCCGCGGGGCGTTCGCCGGGCCGGTTGAGGTGGCGGAAGACGGGCAGGCGCACACCCTGCACCAGCTCGCCGTCCCCCGGGCCCCGGCGGTGGCGCCGCCGGCGCCGGGCGCCGGGCCGCGCCGGGCGCCGCTCAGAGCAAGCGCGGCGTCTCCGCCCTCACCGCCACCAGCCGGGTGACCCGGTCCCAGATCTGATCCGAGATCGATTCCGGCGGCTGCGTGCCGTCGACGACGAAGAAGCGCTCGGGGGCGCGCCGGGCGAGGGTCTGGAAGCCGTCCCGGACGCGCTCGTGGTAGGCCACGTCGCGCAGGTCGATGCGATTCAGGTCCTCTTTTCCGGCGCGCGAGGCGGCGCGCTTGCGCTCCAGCCCGACGCGCACGTCCAGGTCGATCAGCACGGTCAGGTCCGGTTGCAGGCCGCCGGTGGCGAAAGCGATCACCGCCTCGAGCGAGGCCAGGTCGACCCCGCTGCCGAAGCCCTGATAGGCCAGCGTGGAGTCGGCGTAGCGGTCGCAGACCACTACCATCCCCGAGGCCAGGGCGGGACGGATCACCTCGGAGACGTGCTGCGCCCGGTCGGCGCACATCAGCAGGGCCTCCGCCGGTGGGGCGAGGGCCGGACGGTCGGGCACGAGCAGCATCGCCCGCAGCTCGGCGCCGACGGGCGTGCCCCCGGGCTCGCGCGTCTGGTAGACGAGGACGCCGGCCTGCTCCAGACGCTGGCTGAGGTGGTCGACCTGCGTCGACTTGCCACCCCCCTCGGGCCCCTCGAAGGTGATGAACCGCCCAACGGGTGCGCTCATTGCCGGGCTCATTGCGGTATCAACGGGGCACGGGCCGGGCCGGGTGTGGACCCGGCGTCACGACCAGCGGTCGCGCTCGGAGCCCAGCCGGTAGAGCTTCACCCGCCGGTGCGGCTCCCGCCCGGTGCTGCGCGAGCCCACCTGGAACTGCTCGGCGAGCTGGTGCTGAAGGCGCCGGATGTAGGCGTTCTGCGGTGGCAGCTCGACGGCCTGGGCGGTGCGCAGCACGCGGTTGATGGCGTCCTGAGTCTCGCGCATCACCAGGTCCTCCAGATCGCGCGGCGGATCGGCCGTCTCCAGGGCGTAGAGGGTTTCCAGGGACTGCTGAATCTGGACCGTGGTGTTGCTCTTGAGGATGAAGACCGGCTTGCCGGCCGCCTCGGCGTCGCGCACCGGGCCGGGGCTGCGCCGGTAGTAGTTCTTCAGGGTCATCACCACGTCCGCCTCGCGCAGGTCGCGGGTGATGGTCACCGGCAGGCGCAAGGCGCCGATGGCCTCCTCAAGGCGATCGCGGTTGACCCCGAAGGAGTAGAGCCGCACCGGGCGCAGGGTGGGCGCGGTGCGCCGGAAGCGTCCGCCCTCTTCGAGCGGAGGCAGGACGTCGCCGTAGCCGTCCTCCCCCGGCCCCCCGTCCGGGAGGCCGGCGGGGAGCGAGTCGGTCGCGGCCGGGCCCGGCTGCGCGGCAGGGGTGGCCGGGGCGGTGGCGCCGACGGGGAGCAGTCCGCCCTCCGCCCAGCGGGCGTCCGCCGTCTCGGCGCGGGCCCCCTCCGCCGGGCCCCGGCCGGGGGTCGCGGTCGGGACGAGGTCTGCGCGCTGCGCGCCCTGGGCGCTCTCCAGGCGGTCGGCGAAGAGGGCGCGCGGGCCGCGCTCGGGAGGGTCGAAACGGGTCGCACCCGGGCCGTCGTGGTCGAGGCCACGCTCGAAGGCGCGGTCGACGCCGCGCCCGCGGGCCGCGTGGCGCCGGCCGCGGGACTCGCCGAGGGCGCTCTCGCCGCCCCAGCGGCCGGGGACCTCCAGGCGCCGCTCCACCTCGCCGTCGGGGCGGCGCGAGCGCAGCTCGACCGCCGTGGCCTGCCCGCGCAGGATGGCGTCGACCGTCTCGGCGACGTCGCGGTGGACGACGATGCGCTGGCGCTCCTGCATCTCCACGAGGACGTCGAAGGTGGGGGGGCCCTTGCGCTCGAGGACGGTCTTCTGGGTGCCGCGGCGGCGGGCCTCCTCGTCGCCCAGGGTGACGGGCTGGATGCCGCCGACGAGGTCGGCGAGGGTGGGGTTGAGCAGGAGGTTC
>DATLLM010000418.1:0-3941 GCA_035537855.1 Chloroflexota bacterium
GTGTAGGGATGGGGGCGCTGACGCCCGGTCTGCTGGCGGCGTGCGGGACCACCGCCGGCGAGAGCGCCCCCGCCGGGGCCGGCCAGCAGACGAAGCGCCCGGTCACCCTGAACGTCGACAACGACTGGACGCAGGGCGACCGGCTGACGGTGGTCAAGGCCTGGCTCGACCGGGCGAACAAGGTCTACCCGCACATCAAGACGGAGCTGCGGGAGAACGCCGACACCCAGGAGAAGACGATCGCCCTGTTCGCCGCCGATCAGCAGGGGGATCTGGTGCAGCTCGACCAGCATCTGGTGCCGGTGTTCGGGCCCAAGGGCGCCCTGCACAACATCGGCCCGATCCTGGCCGCCCAGAAGTTCGACGTCAACACCCTGTACGACGTGCAGAACATCACCCACTTCGACAACAAGCGCCACGGTCTGTGCATCCAGCTCAACGTCAACAGCGGGGTCTACAACAAGAACGCGTTCCAGCAGGCCGGGGTGAAAGAGCCGACGGTGGACTGGACGTGGGACGACTTCCTGGAGACGGCCAAGCGCCTGAACCGGCCCCAGGACAACGTGTGGGGCACCAACGTCGTCCCCGGCTACCCCTACGCCTGGTTCTGGTCGGCCGGGGTGCCGTACATCGACGCCAAGGGGACGAAGACCTCCTGGGACAGCGGCCCCTCGCGGGAGATCCTGCAGTGGCTGACCGACCTGGTGGTGCGCCACCGGGTGGCCCCGTCCCCGCAGGAGTCGACGGACAAGAAGCTGAACTTCAACCTGGGGCAGTACGCCCTCTCGGTGCACACCGTGCCCACCCCGGCGATCGCCAAGGGGATCGAGGGCAAGTTCTCCTGGGAGCTGATGCCGACGCCGAAGCACCCCAAGTCGAAGAAGGCGGTGGTGCTGGTCACCGGCCACAACTACCTGGTCACCAAGCGCGGCGCGGACCGGGGCGTGGCGACCGAGGCCGTGCAGGTGCTGACCGAGCTGTTCGACAAGGACGTTCAGGAGATGTACGTCAGCGGCCTGAACCTCTCCTCCCTGCCCATCCTGAAGACGACGGCGGCCAAGGCCAGCACCATGCCGGGGATGCCGAACATGAAGCTGGCCCTGGACGCCATCCCCAGCGGGCAGAACTTCGACAAGGTGGTCGGCTTCCTCGACTTCCACAACGCCTTCGGGCCGGAGTTCACCAGGGCGATGAACTCGCAGGTCTCGGTCGAGCAGGCCGCCGTCAACATGACCCGGGTCAGCGACGCCGCGCTCGCTCAGGCGGCGCGCTGAGCCCGACCGGAGGGGCGACCTGTCCCGGGCGCCGCGCGCTCAGGACGCGCTCAGGACAGGTCGTTGAAGGCCCGCAGCAGCCCCATCAGGTAGCCGGTGGAGTAGAGCCGGCCCTGGGTGCCCCAGCCGCCGTCGCCGTCGCCCGCCATGTGGGGCACGTGGTCGTCGATCAGGCAGCCGGTGTAGCCGACCTCCTTGAGGACGCCGAGGGCGGCGGTGATGTCCACCTGCCCGTCCCCGATGAAGCACTCGTTGAAGACGTTGCCGATCCCCTGCACGTCCCGGAAGTGGATGTAGAACAGCTTGTCCCGCTCGCCGAAGAAGCGCAGGGCGTCGAGCACGTAGTCGCTGCCGCCCATCTCGGACCAGCAGCCCAGGCAGAACAGCAGCCCCCAGTTGGGGCTGTCGGCCAGCTCCATGCCCCGCTTGAAGCCCTCGAAGGAGCTGAAGATGCGGGGCACCCCCCCGATCGCCGGGCCGTCCGGCAGGGGCGGGTCGTCCGGGTGGTGGGCCAGCTTGACCCCGGCCGCCTCGGCGACCGGCATCACCCGCTCGACGAAGTACGCGAAGTTGGCCCACAGCTCGTCCGCCGTGTACGCCCGCTCGTGGCTCAGCGGGAGGTCCCGCACCTGCTCGACGTCGAAGGCGGTGACCCTCGCGCCGCCCCGGGTGGGGACGTGGCCGGTGCGGTAGAGCCGGTTGGGGCGCCAGTTGTAGGCGAAGACGGACACCCCGGCGGCGCCCAGGTTGCGAATGGTGTACAGCAGGTCCTCCAGCCGGGCGTCCCGGCCCGGCCGGGCGAGGCGGATCTCGTCGAACAGGTCGAGGCGCATGTTCTGGATCGCCTCCAGGCGCAGGCCGAAGCCTTCCACCCGCCGGCGCAGGGCGAGCAGGTCGTCCACCTCCCAGCGCAGGGTGTCCGAGAGGCGCGGCGACGGCACCACCACCCCGGCGCAGCCCATCTGGGCGGCGAGGGTCAGCTCCTCATCGCTGGCCTTCCCGGAGAGGCCGATGGACACCCGCATCACGTCTGCGCCACTGGTCATGGTTCCGCTGCCCTCCCGCGCTGCGTGGTTGAGGGGAGTAGTGTAGCCGCGGGGGCCGGGCGTCCCAGCCGGGCGTTCCGGCCGGGCGGTCAGGCGCGGTAGGCGTCCGCCGGGCCCCAGGGGGCGAGGGCGACCGTGGCGTAGGGGTTGAAGATGTGGTCCCCGGTCTCCCCGGCGAAGCGCCACATGCGGCCGACCAGGTCGCGCTGCACCTCGCGCTGCTCGGGCCGGCCGGCCAGGTTGGTCAGCTCGGCCGGGTCGGCGCGCAGGTCGTAGAGCTCGTCGTAGTCGAATCCGTTGTAGACGTACTTGAAGTCGTGAGTCTGCACCACCCGCTGGGTGTAGTACAGCTCCACCCCGTTCATCTGGGAGCAGAAGGCCTGCGGCCAGGACTCGGGCGACTCGCCGCGCAGGAAGGGGAGCAGGCTGCGCCCGGTCAGCCCCTCCGGCACCGGCAGGCCGGCGGCCTCGAGCAGGGTGGGGCCGATGTCCGCCAGGGTGACGAAGGCGTCCTCGGTCCGCCCCGGGCGGTCGATCCCGCCCGGCCAGGAGACGATGCAGGGGATGTGGGAGCCCTCGCGGAAGGCGGGCACGCCCTTGCAGAACAGCCCGTGGGCGCCGGCGTACTCCCCGTGGTCCGAGAGGCGCAGGACGAGGGTGTCCTCGCGCTGGCCGCTGGCCTCCAGGGCCTCCATCACCAGCCCGAAGTAGGTGTCCTCCATCGTGCAGTAGGCCCAGTAGTGGCGCACCGCGTCGCGGATCTCCTCCTCCGAGAGCTGGTCCCAGTACTGGCGGCGCATGCGCTGGTAGACCCGGGGCTTGTCGTCGAGGGCGTCGTGGTAGTTCGCCGGCAGGGGGACGTCGTCCAGGTTGTAGCGCCGGACGAAGTTCTCGGGGACGTGGAAGGGGTCGTGCGGGCCGACCGGCCCGACGTAGAGGCACCAGGGGTCGGCCCGCCGGGTGAGCGCCTCGAGGGCGCCGAGCCCGGCCTCGACCACCCGCCAGTCCGGCTTCTCGTCGTAGCCCAGCTCGCCGCGCACGGGGAGGGTCTTGAACAGCTGGTAGTCGCCCCACCCGGGGCGGCGCACCAGGCCGCGGGGGCGCCCGGCGGCGGCGTCCGCGTCGCGCGGCTCGCCGGCGGCGTCCAGCCGGGCGGCCATGGCCCGCCAGGTCTCCGGCCCGCGGTGCATGTAGCTCCCCTTGGGGGCGGTCACCACCAGCTCCTCCCACCCCCGGTCGGACGGGTTCTCCTCGTCCGTGACGTGCCACTTCCCCGAGTACTGCAGGGTGTAGCCGGCGGCGCGCAGGTCCTCGGACCACATGCGCAGCCCGGGGCGCAGCCCGCGCCGGATGGCGGTGGGGTTGCTGACGTTGTTGTAGACCCCGTGCTGGCTGGGGTAGAGCCCGGTCATCAGGGAGGCCCGGGAGGGGCAGCAGTGGGCGGTGGGGCAGTAGGCCTGGGTGAACCGCAGGCCCCCGGCCGCCAGGCGGGCGGCGTGCGGCGTCTGGGCGGGGTGCTCGGGGCGCAGGACGTCCGCCTGCTCCTGATCGGTCATGAAGATGAGGATGTTCGGCCGGCGTCGGGTCACGTTCTGGCGCTCCTCGTCTGGGGGTGCTCAGG
>DATLLM010000419.1:0-12798 GCA_035537855.1 Chloroflexota bacterium
GCGCTCTCCCGGCCGGTCGGGGCCGTAGCGCAACCGGGGCGGGGGCACGTGGGTCAGCAGGATGGTCCCCTCCAGGCGCAGATCGAGGGTCTCGCCGGGGCCCAGCTCCAGGTCGTGCAGGTCCTCGGCCGGCCCGCCGTAGCCGACGAAGCGGATGCCGTCCACCTCCCGCTCGCGGCGGTGGATGGTGACCGCGGCGCGGCGGAACTCCTCAACGGCCTCCCGGGTGTCGTTGTTGCCGTGGACGAGGAGCAGGGGGACGCCGTGGCGCCGAATCACCGCCACCAGATCCCGGGCGTAGCGCTCGTGGCCGGGAACGGTGACGTCCCCGGCGATCAAGACGACGCTCAGGCCACCGGAGAGGTCCGCCAGCAGGCGGTCCAGGCGGCCGAGAGCGGTGACGCTACTGTGGAGATCGGCGAGGCACAGCGCCGTGCGCGGCGGACGCGGGCGGCGCTGCGGCATCAGAGCAGCGAGGCCCGCTGCGCGTGCGGGCTGCGGTCTAGGTGCGGACGCGCCAGGTGATCCGCCCGCGAGTCAGATCGTAGGGGGAGAGCTCCACCTGAACGCGGTCGCCGACGCCGACCCGGATGTAGTTCTTGCGCATCTTCCCCCCGAGGTGGGCGAGGACCTTGTGCCCTCCCTCCAGCTCGACGGTGAAGAAGGCGTTGGGGAGGGTGTCGGAGATGACCCCCTCCATCACGATCTTGGAGTCGTCCTGCTTACGAGGCTGCCGCCGATCCGTCTGTGCCTGCACCATACGCGAGACCTTCTTCCGTGTGCTGCTGCCGCCCGAACGCTACCCGTGACGCCGGTTCTCCGGCGTGTTCTCTACCCCCTTATAATGACATATGCGCCGCGGCCTGGCTGGAGCGCATCGCACTCGGAGAGAAGGGGATGCCCAAGTACGTCGAAGTCACCGAGGATGAAGCCTGGGCGATCGACCACACCATCCGCCACACCTTCAACGAGGGGACGAACAACGTCGGCCGCGATCTGCTGCTGAAGGTGATGAACGTCGTCCTGGAGTTCGAGGAGCGGCGGGGGAAGCCGTTCTCGCCGCAGGTGCTGCCGGTGGCGTTGACCGAGGACGAGTGCTGGGCGATCGATCACCAGATCCGGTGCGATCTCACGGTCAACGGCAAGCCGGTGGGGCGGGCCATCCTGCTGAAGGTGTTCCGCGCCCTGACCGAGTACGCCAACGAGCGCGACTCGGAGTCCGGGGTGCTGCACCTGGGCACCCTGGCCGATCTGCTGCGCCCGCCCGGAGAAGAGGACGAGACGGACGGCTCGGACGAGAGCCCGGGCGGCCCGCAGGCCGGCGGGGCGGCGGACAGCCGCCAGGAGCACGAGGGGCCGGGGACGCACCCGCCGGACGACGCACCGGGCGCCCTGCCTCGCGGGAAGTAGGCGCGTTTCCGCGACGGTAACCGGCTCCACCCGGCCGGCTGGCTATACTGCGGTGGAGTGACGATGGCCGATTCCCTGCCCGTTTCGACGCGCGAGCCGGAAGGGCCCCAGGGGCCGCCGGCAGCGCTCGTGGGTCAGGGCCCGGCCGCCGGGGAGCGCTTCCTGCTCAGCCGCAGCAGCACGATCATCGGCCGCGCCGAGGACTGCGACGTGCGGCTGAACGACCCCCTCGCCTCCCGCCGCCACGCCGAGGTGCGCCGCGAGTCCTGGCGCTACCTGCTGACCGACCTGGGGAGCCGGAACGGCACCCGGGTCAACGGCGAGCCGGTCGAAGCGGCCCACCAGCTGCAGCACGGGGACACCATCCTGATCGCCTCCGTCCCCCTGCGGTTCGAGGACCCCAACGCCACCGTCCCCGTCGCCCGGGACGCCCTGCGCCAGGCCCACCGCCCGGTGTGGGTGGACGGGGAGCGGGGGGAAGCCTACGCCTTCGGCAAGCCGCTCGAGCTGACCCCCAAGGAGTACGCCCTGCTGGCCCTGCTCTACGAGCGCGCCGGGGCGCTGTGCGACAAGGACGAGATCGCCCGCGCCGTCTGGCCGGAGTACGACGGCGTGGTCAACGACTACAACATCGAGACCCTGGTCAGCCGGCTGCGGCAGAAGCTGACCCAGGGCGGGGCCAGCGCCGAGGCCGTGGTCACGGTGAAGAAGCGGGGCTACCGCCTGGCGAGCGACGGCGACACCCGCTGATGCGCCCGGCCGGCGTGCGCGCCGGGATCTTCCTGCTCAGTCTCGCCGGGCTGCTCTTCCAGGTCGTCCTCACCCGCCTGGCGAGCGCGGCCCTGAACTACCACCTGACGTTTCTGGCCGTCTCGGCCGGCGTGCTGGGGACGGGCATCGGGGCCACCTGGATCGCCTGCGGCGGCCTGCGGCGGACCCCCGGGCGGGCGGGGCTGCCGCTGCTGGCCACGGCGGCGGCCTGGACGATCGCCCTGGCCCTGGCCGGGTTCGCCTGGCTCCCCCTCGGCGCGTTCGGCGCGCCCGGCCTGCTCGCCCTGACCCTGCTGG
The DNA here is from genome assembly GCA_035537855.1 of Chloroflexota bacterium. Taxonomy (GTDB): domain Bacteria; phylum Chloroflexota; class UBA11872; order UBA12225; family UBA12225; genus DATLLM01. Next base: position 2,479 of record DATLLM010000419.1, read on the forward strand.
CCTACCCGGTGCTGGCGGCGCCCTACGTCTGCGCCGGCGCGGCCGTGGCCCTCGCCCTGCGCACCTGGCCGGGACGGACCGGCGGGCTGTACGCCGCCGATCTGGCCGGCGCCGGGGCGGGCAGCCTGCTGGCCATCCCCCTGATGTCGCTCCTCGGGCCGCCCCTGGCGGGGGCCGCCGCCGCCGGCGCGGCCATCGGCGCCGTGCCCCTGCTCGCCGGCGGCGGCCGGCGGTACGGTCTGGCCCTCGGCGCGGGCGCCGTCGCCCTGGCGACGGCCGCCCTCCCGCCGGCGGCGCCCAACGTCCTGGCGACGAAGCCCCTGGCCGTGTTCCTCGATCCGGTCCGCCATCCCGGCGCCTCCCGGCTGGCCACCCGCTGGGACGCCACCTCGCGGGTGGACGTCTTCCGCAGCCCCGGCGCCGCCCTGCTCTGGTCGGACGCCGCTGCGGGGGGCGGGGCCGACGCCGGGGGCGGAGCGCCCGAGCTGCTGGGGATGACGATCGACGGCGACGCCCTGACCGCCGTGCCGGTGCGCCGCCCGGGCGAGCGCCTGCCCTACGCCGGGCGGCTGCCGGCGAGCGCCGCCTACGCCGTCGCCCCGCGGGCGGACGTGCTCGTGATCGGTCCCGGCGGGGGACTCGACGTCGCCGCCGCGCTCAGCTACGGCGCCGCCCGGGTGGAGGCGGTGGAGGTCAATCCGGGGGTGGCGGGGCTGGTGCTGGGGCCGCTCGCCGCCGCCGGCGGCGACCTCTACCGCGAGCCGGGCGTCCGCCTGGTGGTGGACGAGGGGCGCAGCTACCTGCAGCGCTCGCCGCAGCGCTACGACGCCATCGTGCTCACCGCCGTCGATAGCTGGGCGGCGCTCGCCTCCGGCTCCTACTCCCTGGCCGAGAGCTACCTCTACACCGAGGAGGCGGTCGGGCTGTACCTCGACCGGCTGAACGAGGGCGGCGTGCTGGCGGTGAGCCGCTGGTTCACCGCCCCGCCGAAGGAGCTGCAGCGCCTGGCGACCGTCGCCGGCGAGGCCGTGCGCGCCCGGGGCGGGTCGCCGGCGGGGGCCCGGTTGCTGCTGCGAGCGCCCGGCGGCGACCCCGACGCCCCGGGCGAGTTCGGCACCCTGCTCGTCCGGCGGGGGAGCTTCACCGCGGACGAGGTGGAGCGGGCGCGGGCCTTCGCCGCCGCCGGCGGCCTGACCCTCTACGCCGGCGACGACCTGGCGGCCCTGCTCGCCCCGGCGGACGCCGCGGACGCGACGGTGGCGCGCCCGGCGACGGACGATCGCCCCTACTTCTTCGACTTCCTGCCCTGGTCGCGGCTGCTGGGCGGCGACCTGCCGGCGGGCGGCCTGCCGCGCGGCCACGCCGTCCTGCTGCTCGCCCTGATCCAGGGGCTGTGCCTCGGGGTGGCCGGCGTCGTCGTTCCCCGCCGGCGCCTCCCCGAATGGTGCCGCGGGCGGCGGCGTCTGCGGCTGGGCGCGTTCGCCGGCGCCGCCGGCCTGGGATTCATGCTGGCCGAGATGGCCCTGCTGCAGCGGCTGACCCTGCTGCTCGGGCAGCCCGGCCTCTCCCTCGCTCTCTCCCTGGCCGGGCTGCTGCTCGGGGCGGGCCTCGGGGCGGCCGGGTGGCGCCGCGCGGCCGGGCGCCCGGCGCTGGCCCTGGCCGGGGCGGCGGCGCTGCTGGCCCTGGCGGCGCTGCTGCTGCCGGCGCTGGCGAGCACCGCCCTCGGCTGGCCCCTGCCGGCCCGGATCGCACTCGCCCTCAGCGCCACGTTCCTGCCGGCGGTGCTGATGGGCACGGCGCTGCCCCTCTGCGCCGCCGGCCCCGGGCGCAGCGACCCGGCGGTGCTCCCCTGGCTCTGGGCGGTGAACGGCGCCGCGTCGGCGGTTGGGGCGGCCCTGGCGGTGCTGCTGGCGATGGAGTGGGGCGGGCGCGCCGTGCTGCTCGGCGGGGCCGCCCTCTACCTGGCGATGGCGGCGCTGCTGGGCGCCGGGCGCCGGGCGCCGCCGCCGGATCGGGTAGACTCCGGTACCGGCCCTGACCCGGCGGTGGCGCACCGATCGCGGGCGCCCCGCGAGGCGCCCGCGGCCACCCTCTGACCTCTGACCCCCAGCGGCGGCGGCCGGGCCCGCCCGGCCGTGGCGCCGCCGGCGCCGGCCCGGGCCGGTCTCCCGTACCCCTCCGCCTCCTACCGCCCCATCGAAGGAAGAGAACCCCATGCAGCATCTGGTCGTCGACGCCTTCGTCGACGATGCCTCCCGGATCGGCGAGATCGAGCCGATCTTCGAGCTCCTGCTCAATCTGCCGGACGAGATCGGCATGACCCGGATCACCCAGCCCTACGTCTTCCGCTACCGCGGGGTGGTGCCTGAGGACTGGGGGATCACCGGGATGGTGATCATCGCCGAGAGCCACGTCAGCGTGCACACCTTCCCCGAGCACAAGCGCTTCCACCTGGACGTGTTCAGCTGCAAGCCGTTCGATGCGGAGGCGGCGGTGCGACTGGTGGAGCAGCGTCTGGGCGTGACTCGCCGGGCGGCCGACGTCATCCGCCGGCCGGTGCTGGGCGACGAGGTGGCCGCCGCCGGCGAGCGCCACTGGCGCCTCCAGGCGCTGCCGGACGGCCCGGGTGCGCCGGACGCTGCCGGGGCGCCGCGCGAGCTGGTCGGGGCCGGCCGCTAGCGGCCCGGAGCGACGCCGTGAGCGGGCAGTTCGCCGCCCTCCCGCCCGAGTCCTCCCGGCTGGAGGCGTCCCGGGTGGTACTGCTTCCGGCGCCCTACGACGCCACCACCACCTACCGCGGGGGGACGCGCGACGGGCCTCGGGCGATCATCGACGCCTCGCGCGAGCTGGAGCTGTACGACCTCGAGCTGGACTGCGAGATCGCCGCCGCCGGGTTGCACACGGCCCCGGAGATCGAGCCCCATCTGGGCGACCCGGCGGCGATGGTGGCCCGGGTGCGGGACGCCGTTCGGGCGGTGCTGGACGGCGCCCGGCTGCCCATCCTGCTGGGCGGCGAGCACACCCTGACCGCCGGGGCGGTCGCCGCGGCGGCCGGCATCTGGCCGGACCTGGCCTTGCTCTACCTCGACGCCCACGCCGACGTGCGCGGGCCGTACCTGGGCGCGCGCTACAACCACGCCAGCGCCCTGCGCCTGGCCCTCGAAGACTCCGGGCTGGGCGCCGCCTCGGCCGTGGCCGTCGGCGTGCGCAGCATGGCCGCCGAGGAGGCGAGCTACCTGCGCCGGAGCGGACTGCCGGTGGTCACGGCTGCCCGGGTGGCGGGTGCGCGCCGGGGCGCCGGGCCGGACGAGCCGCTGGCCCGGCTGTGGGACGAGACGCTGGCGGCGCTCGGCCCGCCCGGCCGGCCGCTGTACGTCAGCGTCGACCTCGACGTCTTCGATCCGGGCGCGCTGCCGGCGGTGGGGACGCCGGAGCCGGGCGGCCTGGACTGGTACGAGGTGACCTCGCTGCTGCGCGCCGCCGCGCGGCGCTTCCGGGTGGTCGCGGCCGACGTGATGGAGCTGGCGCCGGCCGAGGGGCCGGTGGCGAGCGCCTTTACGGCAGCGAAGCTGGTCTACAAGCTGGCCGGCTATGCCCTGCTGGACAGGGCGGCGCCGGGGCCTGCGCGCGGAGCGGAAGCGGGGGGGGACGGTGCGCGACCGCGGGGCGACGGGGGCGCCGCGACCGGATTCGGTGCTACCGCGATGGAGTCGGCGTCCCCGTCGGCCTGACAGGGGACGTGGCACCCACTTCGGGGTAGCCGGGGTCCGGTCCGGGAGGCCCCCGGCGGGCGGCGGAGCCGGCCTAGCTCTCGAGCTGAACGCGGACAGCGCGCTGGCCGCGGCCGCGGGTGTCCTGCTCGATGTCGAACGTGACGGCCTGCCCCTCCTGCAGACTATCGAAAGGATAGTTCTGCATTCCGGTGGCGTGGAAGAAGACTTCCGTGCCGTTGTCCATGCGGATGAACCCGAAACCCCGGTCCCGCACCAGGCGGACGATTGTGCCTCGATTCACGACTTGCGCCTCCTGCGCACCAACAATCCGGCAGCCCGCCTATCGCTACCGGAACTGCGCCGGAGCCTGCGTGCTGACGGCCGTCTTGGACCCGTTCTCCGGCTCGGTCCTCACCGGCGTCTGTGGGACTCACGGACTCACCGGCCGGTCGACCGGCCGAGGGCCCTCACTGCATGAAGAAGTATACGCGACTTGACAGGGCCTGAGAACGGGCAATTGCGGTCGGGAAACGGGCTCCGGTGGGCCGGCGGTCCCGGGCGGGGGACGGCCCGCCGGGGCCGGCGCCGGGCCCCGACTCCCGCCCAATCACTGGCAGAGACCGTGCCAGGGAGCGGCGCGCCCATCGAAGGCGCCGGCGGCGGGGCGGCATCAACCGGCCCGGCCGAGCAGGCGGCGCAGCCCGGCTTCGGCGCCGTAGATGGCCTCGGCCGGCGACGCGCCTTCGGCCGGATTCAGCTCGTCGGTCAGGGCGCAGAGCCAGCGCCGGCGCTCGGGGTCGTACTCGACGAAGACGGGGGCGCCGCAGGAGGCCGCCGACTCGACCACGTCCCAGGGCACGCCACCGTCGCCGGGGGGGAGCATGGGGACGGGGACGCGCACCACCACCTCGCGGACGACGCGCGGCCCGGGCTGGCCGTCGCCGGCGCCGCCGCCGGCGTCCTCGGCCGTCGTCCAGCGGTGGCCGCAGACCAGGCAGCGCCGCCGCCGGCGCAGCGAGCCGTCGACTCGCCGGCGCGTCTCCAGCACGCGCACGGCCGTCAGGGGGGCAGCGCAGGCGGGGCAGCCGCCTGGAGCGTCGAAGCGGGTGCGCGTCCCGGTGCGTCTGAGAGCGTCTTCCATCACGCCCTCAGACTGCACAAACGTACAGCAATGTGTGACGCCTCCCGGCTGCGGCCGGTTCAAGCGGCGCTCGGCCCCCGCTCCACCTGCCCCTCCAGCGCCCGGTCGGCGGCGTTCTCCGGCTGGGTGCGCCCGGCGAAGGCGGTGCTCACCTCCCAGCGCCGGGAGAGGCGGGAGAGGGAGTAGTTGATGACGAAGTAGATGCAGGCGACGACGAAGAGCGATTGCAGGGGGTTGAACTCGGCCTGGTAGATGATCTGCCCGCGGCGGGTCAGCTCCAGCACGCCGATGACGGCCGCCAGGGAGGTGTCCTTCAAGAGGGTGATGATCTGACTCACCTGCGGCGGCACCACCCGGCGCAGGGCCTGGGGCAGGACGACGTAGCGCAGCGTCTGGAGGTAGCTGAGGCCGAGGGAGCGGGACGCCTCCCACTGCCCGCGGCCGATGGAGGTGATCCCGGCGCGGACGATCTCGGCGTTGATCGCGCTGGTGTACAGGGCGAGGGCGAGGGCCCCGGCGCCGAAGGGATTCAGCCCCAATCCGGCCCGCGCGGCGCCGAAGAACGTGAAGAAGATGATGAGCAGCACCGGGAGGGCGCGCACCACCTCGACGTAGAAGGCCGCCGGGTAGCGCAGCAGGGGGGAGCGGGAGAGCCGGCAGAGGGCCAGCAGGAGGCCGGCGATCAGGCTGGTGGCGACGGCGATGGCGGCCATCGCCAGGGTGATCTGCAGCCCCGCCCAGAGGAAGGCCCAGATGCCGGGGTCGAGGAAGACGGCCCACTTGGCGGGGTTGAAGAACTCCTGCACGCGTCCTGGCTCGCTCTCGCTCGCTCTCGCTCGCGCCCTGCCCGCTACCGGTAGCGGGTGAGGCGCCGCTCGATCTGGCCGAGGGCCGCGCTCATGGGCAGGGTGATGGCCAGGTAGCACAGGCCGACGAAGGCGAAGACCTCGTAGGTGGCGAAGGTGCGGGAGTTGATCAGGTTGGCGTTGTAGAGCAGGTCGGCCACGGCGATGCTGCTGGCCAGGCTGGTGTTCTTGGCCAGGGCGATGGCCAGATTGCCCAGGGGGGGCACGGTGGTGGCGAAGGCCTGGGGCAGGACGACGTAGCGCATCATCTTGACGTAGGAGAGCCCGAGGGAGCGGGCGGCCTCGTACTGCCCCCGGTCGACGGCCAGGATCCCGGCCCGGATGGCCTCGGTGACGAAGGCCCCGGTGTAGACCCCCAGGGCGAGGAAGGCGGCGGTGAAGGCTGGCAAGCGGATCCCGGCCGCGCCGAGGCCGAAGTAGGCGAAGAACGTCTGGACGAGCAGCGGGGTGTTGCGGAAGAACTCGACGTAGGCCGTGCCGATGGCCCGCAGGGGGCGCACCGGGACGCTGCGCAGGACGGCGAAGATCACCCCCAGGATGAGGGCCAGGAGCAGGGCCAGGACGCCGAGGGCGACGGTGATCTTGAACCCCTCCCAGAAGAGGGGCAGGTTGTTCAGGATCGCCGTGCCCGCCGGCGGCGGCGCGCCGCCGCCGGCGGGCACGGTCGGCGTCGCCTGCTGCATCCCCCTCAGGCGCCTCGGGCGCCTCGGGCGCTCACTCGGGCGCCCCGGGCGCTCACTTGGGCGGCTCGGGGGCGGGACCGATGGAGCTCAGCCACTGGTTGTAGATGGCCTTCCAGCGCCCGTTGGTCTTCATCGTGCGCAGGGTGCTGTTGACGAACTCCAGGAAGCCGGTGCTGCTCTTGTTGATCCCCAGGCCGTAGGGCTCGGTGGTGAACTGCCCGCCGACCAGCTTCAGCGTGGGGTCCTGGGCGGCGAAGCCGGCCAGGATGATGTCGTCCGTGCTGACCCCGTCCGCGCGGCCCTGCTGCAGGGCGGTGACGCAGTCCGCGTAGCCGGCGAAGAGCACTTTCTGGGCGTTGGGGGCGAACTTGGTGATGTTCTGCTCGCTGGTTGAGCCGGTGGCCGAGCAGACCGTCTTGTCCGCCTTGTCCAGGTCCTGGATCTTGGTGGTGGGGCTGTCCTTCTTCACCAGCAGGGACTGCCCGGCCAGGTAGTAGACGTCCGAGAAGTCGATCTGCTGCTTGCGCTCGTCGGTGATGGTCATGGTGGCGGCGATGATGTCGATCCCGCCCTCCTGGAGCAGCGGGATGCGGCTGGCCGAGGTGACCGGCTTCAGCTCCAGGCGGCTGGGCGAGGCGTCGTTGAACAGGGCCTTGGCGATCTCTTTGACGATGTCAACGTCGAACCCTTCCAGCTGGTTCGTACGCGGATTCAGGTAGCCGAACAGGGGCTGGTCCTGCTTGACGCCGGCGACCAGCTTGCCGCGCTGCATGATCTTGGCCATATAGCTACCGGGGGCGAACGTGGGCAGGGCCGCCGGGGCGGACGAGCCGCCCGCCTGACCGCAGGCGGCGAGGGCCACGGTTCCGGTCAACCCGGCGACGCCCCGCAGGAGCGCACGCTTGCTCGAGCGCATCTTCTTCTGTTCCTCCACGTGGACTTACGCTACCAAGTATGCGCCAGTCGCTCCGCTCAGTGGGCGAGTATCTTGCCCAAGAACTGGCGCGTCCGTTCGTGCACGGGGTTGGTGAAGAACTGCGCCGGTGGCGCCTCCTCGACGACCACTCCCCCGTCCATAAACAGTACGCGCGAGGCGACCTCGCGGGCGAAGCCCATCTCGTGGGTGACCACCACCATCGTCATCCCGTCCTCGGCGAGGCGCCGCATCACGTCCAGCACCTCCTTGATCATCTCCGGGTCGAGGGCGCTGGTGGGCTCGTCGAAGAGCATGATCCGGGGCTGCATGGCCAGCCCCCGGGCGATGGCCACGCGCTGCTGCTGCCCCCCGGAGAGCTGCCCGGGGTAGGCGGCGGCTTTGTCCGGGATCCCGACCCGCTCCAGCAGGCGGTGGGCCACCTCCTCCGCCTCGCCCCGGGAGGCGCCCCGCACTTTCTGGGGGGCCAGGGTGATGTTCTCCACCACCGTCAGGTGGGGGAAGAGGTTGAACTGCTGGAAGACCATCCCGATCTGGGTGCGTAGCTCGTTGACGTTCGTCCCGGGGTCGTGCACCGCCCGGCCGAAGACGAACACCTGCCCGCCGTCGATCGACTCCAGGCGGTTGATGCAGCGCAGCAGGGTGCTCTTGCCTGACCCGCTGGGGCCGCAGACGACCACCGCCTCGCCGCTGTCCACCCGGCCGGAGATGCCCTTCAGCACCTCCAGGCGCCCGTAGCGCTTGCGCACGTCCTGGAAGAGGATCGCCGGGTCGCCGGCCGGGCCGGTCGCGGTCACCACGCTGTCCTCCTCAGGGCGGAGTGCGGGCGCTCACCGCGCATCGCCCGCCGACCCCCCGTCCGGCGGCGGGCTGAGGGCCGCCTGCAGGGCGGGGAGCCCTTCGAACACCAGGTCGGGGGGCGTCTGGGCCGTGGCCAGGTCCGCCGGCCGGGACACCCCGGTGAGCACGAGCACGGTCATCACCCCGGCCCGCTGTCCGGCGGGGATGTCCGTCAGCAGCCCGTCCCCGATCATCACCGTCTCTTCGGGGCGGCTGCCGATGCGCTCCATGGCGACGCGCAGCATGGTGGCCTCCGGCTTGCCGATCACCTCCGGCCGGACCCCGGTGGCCGCCTGGAGGTAGGCCAGGGTGGCCCCGTTGCCGGGGAGCAGGCCCGCCTCCGTCGGCAGGGACAGGTCCGGGTTGGTGGCGATCAGGGGGGCGCCGCCGCGCAGGGCGAAGCAGGCCCGGGTCAGCCGGGCGTAGGTCAGGCGCCGGTCGAGCCCGCAGACGACCACCTCCGGGTCGCGGTCGACGAGGCGGAGGCCGTGGGCCAGCAGGGCCCGCACCAGCCCCTCCTCGCCGATGGCCAGCACCCGCGCTCCCGGAGCGAGGCGCTGCTGCAGCAGCAGGGCGGTGGCCTCCGATGAGGTCAGCACCTGCTCCGGGGCGACGTCGATGCCCATCCCGCCGAGCTTGACGGCGTACTGGTCGGCCGAGAGGGTGGAGTTGTTGGTGATGCACTGGAAGCGCCGCCCGCTGGCCAGCAGGTGGGCGCAGAAGGCGGCCGCCCCGGGCAGGGGGGTGTTCCCGGTGTAGACGACACCGTCCAGGTCGAGCAGGAAGGCGCGCCGGGCGCTCAGAGCGGCGACGGCCGCCGGGTCAGCATCGACTGCCACGCTGTTCTCTACCTACCCCCAGGAGGTGCCCGCGTGCCCGCCTCGGACGGGGGGCGGCTTCAGCCGTCGCGGGAGCAGCGTAGAGTGTACGGGTTGCGGCCGGGCCGGCCGCGCGGCCGGGCGCGGCCGGCGGGGAGGGCCCGGACGGGCGGCGCCCCGCTCAGGCGACCGAGGCCTCGGCGCAGGCGAAGCGGTCGACCAGGCGCAGCAGCTCGTCCGGGTGGAAGGGCTTGCCCACGAACCCGGCGGCCTGCATCTCCGCCGCCCGGCGGGGGCCGTCGTAGGCCGCCGTCAGGGCGATGATGGGGGCGTGCGGGCCGGGCAGGTCGCGGTAGCTGCGGGCGAACTCCGGCCCGTCCATGCGCGGCATCATCGCGTCCAGCACGATCACGTCCGGCGACCAGCGCTGCACCACCTCGAGGGCGTCGACGCCGTCCTGGGCGCCTTCCGTCTCGTGGCCAGCCCAGCCGAGCACGTCGCGGACCAGATCGCGGATCCCGTCGTTGTCGTCCACCACCAGGACTCGTGCCATGGCCGCCATCGCACCTGTGCTCCTCACCGCCGGCCCGTTCGGACTCTCCGCTGCGGGCCGGTCACGTCTCGCGTCTCGCTGCTGCCTATTGCGCCTCAGAACCGGCTGACAGGTCACGCACAAATCGCTGACAGATCGTTTTTTGTGCTCGCCGGGTCCCGGCTGCGCCGGCCTTCCGCTGATGCCTAAATAGACGCCCGCTGCGCTGCTTTTGGTGGACGCCCCCTGGTTGCCCCCTGGGGGCGCTGGCGATGGGCGATGCCCGGCGATGCCCGGGCCGGGCGCCGGGGTTTGCCCCGGGGGGCTACCATGCACTCCCGGTGGACGACCGCGAGCGGGGGTGCTGGGCTGCGTTCAACCGCGTCCCCGGGATCGGCCCGGTGCGGGTGCGCCGCCTCCTGGCCGGCTTCGGCAGCCTGAGCGCCGCCTGGGACGCCCCGGGCGCCGATCTGGGACGGGCCGGACTCGACCGGCGCTCGGTGGCGGCCCTGATCGCCCTGCGGGGCCGAATCGGGCCGGAGGGCGAGCTGGAGCGGGCCCGCCGCGCCGGGGCCCGGGTGGTCACCTGGAGCGACGAGGACTACCCGGCGCGCCTGACCACCATCCCGGACCCGCCGCCGGTGCTCTACCTGCGGGGGACGCTGCTGCCGCGGGACGAGCGGGCGCTGGCGATGGTGGGCACCCGCCGGCCGACGCTCTACGGGCGGGACGTGGCCGAGCGCCTGGCCCGGGACCTGGCCGCGGCCGGCCTGACGGTGGTCAGCGGGCTGGC
>DATLLM010000420.1:0-3625 GCA_035537855.1 Chloroflexota bacterium
GCCCGGCTGCCCGAGCGGGAGCTGGCCGACCTGCTCTACACCTACGGCGAGGAGCCGGCCTCGCGGCGCATCGCCCGGGCCATCGTCCGCCGGCGCGAGGTCGCCCCGTTCCGCACCACGACGGACCTGGCCCGGGCGATGCGCCGCGAGGCCGGCTCCTCGCCGTAGGTGTAGAGCAGGTCGGCCAGCTCCCGCTCGGGCAGCCGGGCCACCAGGGCCGCCGCCGGCTCGCCGCTGCCCGGGTCTAGGCGCATGTCGAGGGGCCCTTCGGCGCCGAACGCGAAGCCCCGCTCCGGCCGGTCGAGCTGCATCGAGGAGACGCCGAGATCGAAGAGGATCCCGTCCACCCCGGCCGGGGCGCCGAAACCGGCGGCCGCCAGGGCGTCCGGCAGATCGCGGAAGCTCGCCTGGAGGAGGCGGACGCGATCGCCGAACGGGCGCAAGCGGTCGGAGGCGAGTCGGATGGCATCGGCGTCCAGATCCAGACCCAGCAGTCGCCCGTCCGGCGCCGACGATTCGAGCACCGCGCGGGCGTGGCCGCCGGCCCCGAGCGTGGCGTCGACGTACACCCCGCCGGACCGCGGACGAAGCCAGAAGAGGGCTTCGGCCAGGAGCACGGAGCGATGCGCCGGAGGCTCAGCCGGAGGAGGTGCGGCGGGTGGAGGGGGTGTGCCGGGCGACTTGGGCGCCACTATAGCAGGGGGTATCGAGAGGGGGTCAAGACGATTCGGGTCTACCCCACCGGGACGTGCAAGATGCGGCCGCAGCGGCTGCACTGCACCAGCTCCTCGGCCCGCCGCGCGTGCTGCACCTCGGCGCTGGGGAGGCTGGTGCGGCAGCCCTCGCAGCGCCCCTGGATCACCGGTGCGACGGCGACGCCGTCCGGCATCCGGGCGCGCAGCCGCTCGTAGAGCGCCGCATCCGCGGCGGGGACGGATGCGGCCGCGGCCGCGCGCTGCGCGGTGACCGTGGCGAGCTGCTGCTGCATCCGCGCCCGGTCGGACTCGATCTGCTGCACGCGGGTGGCCGCGTCCCCCAGCACCCGCCGGGCGGCCGCCTTGATGCGCTCCGCTTCTTTGCTCGCCGCCTCGACGGCGTCCATCGCCGCCAGCACCTGCTCCTCCAGGGCCCCCTGGCGCGTCCGGTCCCGGGCGATGTCCTGCTGCAGGGCCTGCAGGTCGCGCGGGCTGCCTTTCCCGGAGTAGAGGCTGGCCTCGTGGTCCTTGATCCGGGACTCGAGCGTGGCCAGCTCGAACTCCTGCTCGCGCTGCTCGCGCTGGCGGGTCTGCAGCGCCGTCTCCGCCTGGCGCACGGCGTAGGCGGCCGCGCGCTCCTGAAGCGTGTCGCCGATGGCGCTGTCCGCCTGCTTGAGCAGGCCCTGGAGCCGGGCCTGCTCGCCGTCCAGGCGCTGGACCTCGAGGAGGCGCTGCGAGCTCTGGCTCATCAGCGGGAGTATATCCGTACCCACCGGGGGCGCCCCGGGGGCGGCCGGCGTCCGCCGCGGACTCAGGGGTTGGTGGTGACCGGGTCGCCCAGGCGGTGCACCTTGATCAGGTTGGTGTTGCCCGGCGTCCCGGCGGGGACGCCGGCGGTGATCACCACCAGGTCTCCCCGCACCCCGGCGCCCGAGTCCAGCACCGCCTGGGCCGCCACCGCCAGCATGTGGTCGGTCGAGCGCAGGGGGGGCGAGTCGACCGGGGTGACGCCCCAGGTGAGCATCAGGCGCCGGCGGACGCGGTCGTCCCAGGCGAGGGCGAGCACGGGGACGGCGGGGCGGTACTTGGCCACCAGGCGGGCGGTCGAGCCGGAGGACGTGGACGTGACGATGGCCTTGGCGCCCAGCTCGGCGGCCATCTCGCAGGCGGCCTGGGCGACGGCCTCGGTGGCGTCCCGGGCCACGTCCTGCACCGCCCGGGCGTAGCCGGAGAGGTCCGGCTCACGCTCGGCGACGCGGGCGATGGCCTCCATCCGGCGCACCGCCTCCACCGGGAAGGCGCCGATCGCCGTCTCGGCGGAGAGCATGACCGCGTCGGTCAGCTCCATCACGGCGACGTGGACGTCGGTGGCCTCGGCGCGCGTCGGCCGGGAGTGGACGACCATCGACTCCAGCATCTGGGTGGCGGTGATCGAGGGCTTCCCGGCCTGGTTGGCCGCCCGCAGCAGGTGGCGCTGCACGGCGGGCACCTCCTCGAGCGGGATCTCCACCCCCAGGTCGCCCCGGGCGACCATGATCGCGTCCGACGCCTCCAGGATGCCCTCGATCTCGGACAGGGCCTCCGGGCGCTCGATCTTGGAGACGATCGCCGGCCCCGGGGCGTGGCGGCGCAGCTCGCGCACGTCCGCCGCGCTGCGCACGAACGAGAGGGCCAGGAAGTCCACCCCTGCGGCGGCGCCGAACGTGGCGTCGGCCAGATCCTTGGCGGTCAGGGCCGGGGCGCTGAGGGGTGCGCCGGGGACGTTGATCCCCTTGTGCGAGGTCAGCAGTCCGCCGCGCTCGACGCGACAGAAGATGTCCTGCGGGTTGCAGGACTCCACCCGCAGGGTGAGGTTGCCGTCGTCCAGCAGGACGACGTCCCCGGGGCGCACCTCGCGCGGCAGGGGCTCGTAGTCCACCGGAATGGCCCCCGGCGGCAGGGCGTCGAGGCGGTTGGAGAGGACGACGCTGCTGGCCGGACGGAGGTCGACGCCCGGCGCCGGGATGGCCCCGACGCGCACCTTCGGTCCCTGCAGGTCGAGCAGCACGGCCAGCGGGCGGCCCAGCCCGGCGGCCGCCGCCCGGGCGGCGTCGAGGCGCCGTTTGAGGTCCGCCTGCGTGCCGTGCGAGGCGTTCAGACGGACCACGTCCAGGCCGGCCCGCAGCATCTCGGTCAGCACGCCGGGCGGGTCGGTGGCCGGGCCGAGCGTGGCGACGATTCGCGTCCGAGCCATGTGTGAGTCCCAAGTCCCTGGTCCGAGGTCCCGAGTCGATCTCGGGGAGGCGGCGGGGCGTTGCGCTGTGGGCCCGAGGTCCGAGGTCCGACTCGGGACCCGGGACTCGGGACCTCGGACCTTCTAGTCTAGCCAGCCCCGCAGGCGCAGCACCTCGTCGCCGACCGGTGCGGCCTGCACCTCATCCCGCGTGCCGGCCGCTTCCGGGCGGTACTCCATCCGTCCGCGCTGGAAGTACTGCACCGGCCGGCCGTTCTCCACCATCTCCTCGGAGATGGGGAACCCGAAGGAGTCCAGGCCGTTGCGGGTGTTCCAGTAGCGCAGGAAGGCGAAGGTGACGCTGTGCCCGGTCTCTTCGAAGTAGCGGTAGTCCGTGCTGCTCTCGAATGGCTCGATCCGGGGCTGCGTCGACGGCGGGACGAGCCACTCGCCCAGGAGGCTGATCTGCACCTCGTAGGGCGTGTTGCGCCGGTCCGGGTGGTACTCCAGGCGCCCGCGCTGGAAGTACTGCACCAGGCGCCCGCTCTCCTCCAGCTCCTCGGTGCGGGGGAAGCCGAAGCGCTCCAGCCCGCCCCGGGCGAGGTAGAACGGGTAGAAGGTGGGGGAGACGTTGTGGGACGTCTCGGGGAAGAAGCGCCGGTTGTTCGCCGCCGGCTCGGGGGAGGCGGGGAGGGTGGGGAAGAGGGAGAGCTGGAAG